>JAJYMP010000354.1 GCA_021786915.1 Chloroflexota bacterium | reverse complement strand
CGTCGCGGCGCGGCCTCTCGGCCGAGGCGACCTTCTTCGAGCTCGCGCTCGACGACCTCGTGCGCGCGGCCGACCTCTTCCGCCCGGTCCACGACCGGACGTGCGGTGTCGACGGGTTCGTCTCGCTCGAGGTCTCGCCGCTGCTGGCCTACGACGCGGCTGCCACCGCCGCCGAGGCCGCACGTCTCCACGCCGCCGGCGCGCGCCCGAACCTGTTCATCAAGATCCCGGGCACCCCCGAGGGCCTGCCGGCGATCGAGGACTCGATCGCGGCGGGCGTCCCGGTCAATGTGACGCTGCTGTTCAGCCCGGCCCAGTACGCCGCCTGCATGGACGCCTACACGCGCGGCGTGGAGCGACGGGTCGCCGCCGGCCTGCCGCCGTACGTGCCCTCGGTCGCGTCGTTCTTCGTGTCGCGCTGGGACACGGCGATCGCCGCCAAGGTCCCGGCCGAGCTCAAGAACGGCCTAGGGCTCGCGATCGGCGCCAAGGCGTACGCCGACTACCGCGCGTACTTCGGGAGCGACCGCTGGGGCTTCCTGCTCAACGAGGGTGCACGCCCGCAGCGCCTGCTGTTCGCGAGCACGGGCACCAAGGACCCGGCGGCGTCGGACGTGCTGTACATCTCGGGGCTGGCCGCGCCGTACACGGTGAACACCATGCCCGAGGACACGCTCCACGCCTTCGCCGACCACGGCGCCGTGCCGGGCGTGCTGTCGGCCGACGCCGCGGGCGCCAACGCCGCGCTGGCGCGGTACACCGCCGCGGGGATCGACATCGACGCGCTGGGCCACGAGCTCCAGGTCAAGGGCGCGGAGTCGTTCGTCGGCTCGTGGAACTCGCTGATCGCCCGGATCGAGGCGAAGGCCGCCGTCGTCGCCTGACTGCCGCTCGCGGCCCGATGGACACCGTGCGGTTCCAGCGCTGGTTCTCGCGCTTTCACCTGGGCGTCTACCAGCGGACGGGGGGCCGCCTCGGCGACGGCCTGAGCGGCAACCCCGCCCTGGTGCTCACCACCGCCGGCCGACGGACCGGCGAGCGTCGGAGCACGGTGCTGGTCTACGCACGCCGGGGCGACGATCTTGTGGTCGTTGCGTCCAACTACGGCGGCGACCGGGACCCGGCGTGGCTGCTCAACATCCGCGCTCGGCCTCGGGTGGAGGTGATGGTGGGCCGGCGGCGGGTCGCGGCCATGGCGCACGAGGTCACCGCCCGGGACCCCGCCTACCCGGATCTCTGGCGCCTGGTCAACGCGAACAACCGTGATCGCTACGTCGCCCACCAGCGCGAGACCAGCCGGCCGATCCCGCTCGTGGTGATCACGCCCGACGCGTAGCGGGCAGCGCCGCGGTGCGTCCGCGCCCGCGAACGACCTGCACGGCAGGCCCTCATCGCCGGCGGCGATCACTTCGTGGCGATGTGGATCTGGACCGGCTCCTCGGACCTGTCCCGATCGCCGGCGGCGATCACTTCGTGGCGATGTCGCTCGGGACCGGCGCCTCGGCGGCTCGTGACCGCTGGTGCAGATCATGTCGTGGCGTCGTGGCGTCGTGGCTGCGGAGCGGCTCCGGGCCGGGCTCCTCGACGGGCGCCGATCGCGGGGAGCGATCAGCGGGCCGTTGCGGCCAGGTGCCGACGCGCACTGATGCCCCCCTGTTGAGGCCTTGTTGAGCGCCGCGACGGCCTGACCGAGGGTTCACGCGTGGGGCCCTGTGTATCGTGAGGGTGCGGGCACGGAGCCTCCCCTCCGCCCGCGCGAACCGTCACATCCCAGCCGCGCCCCGGAGCCCAACGTTGAACCGCCCAAGCCCCCAGCCGAACGTCCCCCAGCCCGGCCGGACCCCGGTCGCTCGCACCTCAGCGACCGGGGTCCGCCGTGGCTGATCCCCCGCCGGCCGTCCCGAGCCGGATCCCGCGCGCCGGGCGGAAGCCTGGCGACCGCCGGGTGTACGTCAACCGGCCCGAGGCGCGCTTCTTCCGCTACGGCGAGCAGGGCACGATCGTGGCCAAGGCCGCCGCCATCGAGCCTGACTCGCGCGCTGGCCGCCTGGGCTTCGGCGCGCGACGCGTCCTCTTCGGCCGCGTCCTCTCCACGCACGAGGAGCTTGAGCAGCGCCTGCCGATTTGGAAGGCCCTGCCGATGTTCTCGTCGGACGTGATGAGCTCGGTCGCCTACGCGAGCGAAGCGAGCATGTTCACGCTCGCGGCTGCTGGCACGGTCGCCTACGGGCTGTTGATGCCCATCTCGATCCTGATCGTGGCGCTGCTGATCCTCGTCACGTTCAGCTACCGCCAGACCATCCGCGCCTACCCGAACGGCGGCGGCAGCTACATCGTCGCCCATGCGAACCTCGGCGTGCTGCCCGGACTCATCGCCGCCGCCTCGCTCCTGGTGGACTACGTGCTGACCGTCGCGGTGAGCGTCTCCTCCGGGGTGTACAACCTCGCGGCCGCCGTGCCGATCCTCGACGAACTCAAGCTCGAGGTCCCGCTCATCGTCGTCTGCATCCTCCTGGTGATGACGGTGAATCTCCGCGGCCTCAAGGAGAGCGGGTCGCTGTTCGCCGCGCCCACCTACATCTTCCTCGGCAGCATGGTCCTCATGATCGGCCTCGGAATCGTGCGCACCGCCCTCGGCAACGCGCCGGTGGCTCCCCCGACCACGCCCTACCCGGCCCCGCTCGAGGGGATGAGCCTTCTGCTGGTCATGCGCGCCTTCGCCGACGGGTGCTCGGCGATGACCGGCACCGAGGCCGTCGCCAACGGTGTGCCCGCATTCAAGCCACCGGAGTGGAAGAACGCTCAGATGACCATGGTCATCATGTCGGCGCTGCTGGGGTCGATGTTCCTCGGCATGAGCTGGCTCGTCGGCGTCACTGGGGCCGTCCCGAGCGCCACCGGTGATTCGATCCTGAGCCAGATCGGCGCGGCGGTCTACAACGGTCGGACACCGCTCTACTACATCCTCATGTTCTCGACGATGGGGATCCTGATCCTGGCCGCCCAGACCAGCTTCGCGGACTTCCCGCGGCTCGCCTCGATCCTCGCCAAGGACGGGTTCTTCCCGCGCCAGTTCGCGTTCCGCGGCGAGCGGCTCGCGTTCAGCTCCGGGATCGTTGCGCTCGCCATCGTGTCGATCGGGCTGGTGGTCGCGTTTGGCGGCGATGTCAACCGACTGATCCCGCTGTACGCGATCGGCGTGTTCACCTCGTTCACCCTGTCGCAGTCGGGCATGGTCCGCCACTGGTGGACTGAGCGGGGTCCTGGCTGGCGCAAGAGCGCCACCATCAACGGCGTCGGCGCGGCGGTCACGGCCGTCGTCGTGGTGATCTTCGCGATCGCCAAGTTCGCCCTCGGCGCCTGGATCGTGCTGATCATCGTGCCCGTCATGGTCGTCGGCATGCTGCTCATCGGCCGCGAGTACCGCAGCGCGCAGATCGAGCTGCACGTCCGGCCCGAGTCCGTCATCGGGCCGCCCAGCCGCGGCCAGCGCGTCATCGTGCCGATGCAGGACATGCGCCGCGACGCCATCCAGGCGATCAAGCTGGGGCTGACCATGTCCAAGAGCGTGGTCGCCGTCCACGTGACCGACGACCTCCACGAGGCCGAGGCGTTCCGGGCGCGCTTCGAGGAGCAGGTCCGCGGCGTGGACCTCGTGATCGTCGAATCGCCGTACCGGGAGTTCGTGCGGCCGCTCATCCGGTACCTCGAGTTCACCGCCGAGAAGGACCCGTCAGTCGTGACGATCGTCCTGATCCCGGAGCGGATCATCAAGCACTGGTGGGAGCGCTTCCTCTACAACCAGAACTCCTACCGGCTGCGCGATGCGCTCACCGGGCACCCCGGGATCATCGTCGCCGACGTGCCGTTCCGGCGGCCGCGATAGGGGCGCAGGGTGATGGACAGCCTGACCGAGACCGCCGTCCGTGACGAGATCGACCGGGAGCTGCGCCTGGTCGACGGCGCGATCGCGCTGGTCCGCGCCGGGGGGGCGGTCCGGGTGACGGTGGCCAACCTCCGGCTGGGGGCCAGCATCCTCGGGGCCGCGCGGGCGCGGGCGGGCCTCCACCGCCTTCGCGTGACCGCCGACTGGACGCCCGGGGACGAGGTCTGCGCGCTGGTGGTCGAGGACGGGACCCGCGATGGCTGAAGAGCCAGGCGCGGAGGTCCCGGGGCCCGTCCTGCTGATCGAGGACGAGGACGTCCTGCGCGGGGCGCTGGCCGACGCGCTCCGTCGCCGCGGCGTCGCGACGGTGGACGTGGGCTCAGCCGAGGACGCGGCGGAGCGCCTGGCCGCCGGCCTGCGACCAGGGCTCGTGTTCCTGGACCTCAACCTGCCCGGCCGGAGCGGCTGGGACCTGCTGCGCGATGAGCTGGCCCCGACGCCGGGGCGCCCGCCGGTCGTCCTGCTCACGGCGCTGACCGTTGACCCGGGACGGCTCCGGCAGTACGACGTGGTCGGCTACCTGCCCAAGCCGTTCGCCCTGACCACCTTCCTCGCCACCGCGCATCGGTTCCTCGAGGGATCGGCGGGGCCCGGCGCGTGAACACGGCACCAGCGGTGTCCAGCTCGAGGCCGCGGGGCCGCCTGCACGTCTACGCGGGCATGTGCGAGGGCGCCGGCGCGACCAGCCGGATGCTCGAGGAGGGAGCGCGGCTGCGGGCGTCCGGCACGGATGTCGTCCTGGGCGTGCTGGCCGGCGCCCCGAGCCCGAGGATCGCGTCCCTGGCCGAGGGGTTCGAGTGCGTGGCGGGCGCGTCGGTGGCGTACCGGGGGGTGACCGTGGAGGGCCTCGATGTCGCGGCGATCCTGGCGCGCCTGCCGGACGTGGTGCTGGTGGACGAGCTCTGGCGTCAGCACGCGCCCGGCCTGCGCCCCGCCACTCGGTGGGCGGCGGTCGAGGCGATCCGCGACGCGGGGATCGATGTCGTGGCGACGCTGGACCTGGGGCACCTCGCCTCGCTCGCGGACGCCGCCGCGACGATCACGGGCGTCGCCGTCCACGAGCGGCTGCCGGACGCCGTGCTCGACGGCGCCGACGACGTGGAACTGGTCGACGTGAGCCCGTCAACGCTCCGGCGGCGCATCGCCGACGGCCAGGTGGTGGAGCCCGAGCGCGCCGCACGGCTGCTCGAGGGCGTCTACACCGTCGCGAACCTCGAGGCGCTGCGCGAGCTCGCCCTCCGCAGCCTCACGCGGCGCGTGGAGCGGGAGATCGGCGCGAGCGACGGCTCCGAGGCGAGGATGCCGGCCGGTGCGGTGGCCGTGCCGGTCGACGGCGGGCCGGGCGGGCGCGATGCCATCCGCCGAGCGGCCGCGCTGGCCGCTGTCCTGGGCCTTCACCTGGTGGCGGTGGTGACCGAGGCCGGTGCGGGGCGGGCAGGGGCCGGCGGCAGCCCGGCCTCGGCGGCCGACGACCTCGAGCTGGCCCGTGACCTGGGCGCGGAGGTCCTGCGCGTGGAGGCACCCGACGCGGGCGCTGCGCTCCTGGCGGCGTCGCGGCGCTTGCGGGCCTCGCACGTCGTCCTGCCGGCGCGTGCCTCGTCGCTCGGAGACCGGCTGCGGGGCCGCTCGCTGCTGGAGAGGCTGGCCGCGGCCGAGCCGGGCCTGGAGCTGCACCTCGTCCCGGTCAGGAGCGAGGGGGGCGCCTGATCTGGGACTGAGCTGCGTCAAGGCTCCCTTCAGGCGCACGGTCGGGCACACCGCCGGGCCGCCCGGGGACGGGCGGGGCGCGGGCCAGCAACACGGTCGCCCACCCGGATGCGATGGCGCTGCAGGCGCGGCCCGCGACCTGTGCGCAACGCGATCGCGGGATCCTGGGCGCGGTGATCCGTGGCGGTGTGCCTCGTCGCGCCCGTGGGCGCCCCGCCTCCCGTCCGTCGCCCGTCGGCCATCGGCCGTCGGCCATCGGCCGTCGGCCATCGGCCGACGCCCCGGCGCTACTCGCCCCGCGGCTCGCGCACGCGGTAGCCGACGCCCGGCTCGGCCGCGACGAGGTCCTTCGCGTCGCCGTCCGGGTCGGCCGCGGCGAGCTTGCGGCGGAGCCGCGACACGTACACGTGGAGGTAGTGGCCCTCGTCGCTGTACGCGGTCCCCCAGACCGCCCGCAGCAGGCGCCCGCGGGTCAGCACGCGGCCGGGCGCGGCGAGCATCTGCTTGAGCAGCTCGTACTCGCGCGGGGTGAGGTCGAGCCCGCGCTCCTGCACGGTCACGACGCGCCTGGCAGGATCGAGCGCGATGGAGCCGTTGCGCAGCACGCCTGACGGCTCGCCGGCCGGGCCGCCCGCCCGGCGCAGGAGCGCCACGATGCGGGCCCGGACCTCGCCGATCCCGTACGGCTTGGTCACGTAGTCGTCGGCGCCGGCCTCGAGCGCCTCGATCTTGTCAGTCTCGCGGCCGCGTGCGGACAGCACGAGGATCGGCGTGGCGGCCTCGCGCCTCACCCGCCGGATGACGGTGAGCCCGTCGAGGTCCGGCAGTCCCAGGTCGAGCATGATGACGTCCGGCCGGGCGGCGTCCCACGAGCGCAGGGCGGCGGCGGCGTCCTCGGCCTCGACCACGACGTACCCGTGGCCTGCGAGGTTCTGCGCCACGGCCTCGCGTGCGACGGGATCGTCCTCCACCAGGAGCACGTGCGCCCCGCTCAACCTGCGTCCTCCTCGGGCGCCGCGGGCAGGCGGACCCGGATCCCGAGACCGCCGAGGTCGCTCGCCTCGGCCCAGATCGTGCCGCCCATCGCCTCGACGAAGCCCTTCGCGATCGCGAGGCCGAGGCCCATGCCGTGGCGCGCCGGCTCCGGGCCAGCCTGGAGGCGGTAGAAGCGCTCGAACAGGCGCGCCAGCGCGTCCTCGGGGACGCCGGGGCCGCCGTCGTCCACCGCGAGCACCACCCAGCCGGCCTCGGGCATTGCCCCGGACACCCGGATCCGCGCCTCGGCGGGCGTGTGGGCCTCCGCGTTCTCGATCACGTTGCCCAGCGCCACATCGGCGAGCACGGCGTCCGCAAGCACCGGCGGCAGGTCGTCGGGGACGGTCACCTCGATCGGGCGCGCCGACCCGGCCGGCGGATGGTGCCGGAGCGTCGTCTCGACCAGTTCGGCGAGGTCGTACGGGCGGAGGTCCGCGCGGATGCCCCCGGCCTGGATGCGCCCCATGTCGAGCAGCCCGTTGACCAGGTCGCCGAGGCGCGCTCCCTCGGCGTCGATCTTCTCGGCGGTGGACCGCACGTCCGGCGGCTCGAGGCCGGGCGCCGCGTCGGCCAGGCCGCCGGCCAGGGCACGGATGCTCGCGATCGGCGTCCGCAGGTCGTGGGAGACCGAATCGAGGATCGCGCCGCGCAGGGCGTCGCTCTGGCGCGCGACTTCAGCGGCGGTGAGCTCGGCGCGGAGCCGGTCGCGACGGTGCGCGAGGGCGAGCTGGTCCGCGGCCAGGGCGAGAAGCCGGCGGGCGCCTCGACCCGGACGCGGCTCGCCAGCGAGCCGGGTGGCATGGATCCAGCCCGCCCGCTCGTCACCGGCATCAATCGGCACCAGGTAGTGGGCGGGTTCGCCCTCCTTGTCGGCCACCACGCTCGCGCCGGCGTGGAGGCGGAGCCACTCGGTGGTGTCGTCGGGGTCCGAGCGGACGAGCGTCCAGGGGCTGCCGGGGTCGGCTGGCGGGGTCATGCCGGTCCAGGCGACGGCGCGGCCCGGCCTTTCGGCCGCCTCCACCCAGACCTCGTCCATCTCGGCGTCGGCCTGGAGCCGGAGTGCGATCTCAGCCGCAGCCTCCTCGAACGTCGTGGCCATCGCCACGTCGCGGCTCATCGCCACGAGCGCCACGCCCTCGCGGACGCGGCGGTCCGCCTCCTCGGCACGGTCGCGCTGGAGCGACGCCAGGCGGCCGATCACCACGGCGACGATGAGGAACAGCAGCAGGCTCAGCCACTCGTCGGGGTTCGAGACCGCGAGCGTGAACCGAGGCGACGTGAACAGGAAGTCGTAGACCACGAACGAGATCGCCGACGTCGCTACCGCGGCCCACGTGCCGAGCACGCTTGCCGCCAGCACGACCGCGACGAGGTAGACCGGCGACGCGTCCTCCACGCCGAGACCCTGCTCCAGGCCCACGGCCGCGAGCGTGGCCAGCGCGATGCCCAGGGCCACCAGACCGATGCGCAGGGCGAGGTCGCCTGCGGTGGCCTCGTCCGGTCTCGGGACGCGGGGCGAGGCCGTCATGTCCGGGATGCTCGCTGTGTTCCCACGGCTTCGCAGCCTAGCGCGCTCTCGGCCGTCCCGCCGGGGCTCTCCGCCGAGGTCCGCGTCCCCGACCGCGTCGGGGACCGCACCGCCGGGCTGCGTGTACGCTCCCTGAGCGGCAGCCCACCGCGTCCCGCGCCCGCATCGGGGCTCATCCGCCGGGACCCGCTCGAGGTTCTGGGACTGGCTCCCGGGCGTCGGCCCGCGTCCGCCGGGCGCTGAGAGGCGCCCACGCGGCGGTGGTCGGCCTGCTGGCGGCCGCGCTCTGCACGCCGGTCTGGACGAGCGCCGTGGCGCGCCCCGTGGACGTGGCGGTCACGGCCGCAGGCTTCGCACTGCTGCTGACACGCCGCGTCCCGCAGATCGTGGTCGCCGTGCTGGCCGCGCTGGCCGGGCAGGCGCTCGTCGGCGGGCGTTCTGGCTCCCGAGCCTCCACGCCGAGGGAGGGCCGCCGCCGGAGACGATCCTGCCTTCGTCGGCGGCGCTCGCCGCCTGGGTGGCCGGCTTCTTCTGCAGCCGCGCTGGCGGGCCCCCGATCCCGGACGCGCCCCACGTCCGACCGCTCCAGCTCCAGCAGGCGCGAACGGCGCTTCCCTGGGCGGCACGGTCGCTGGGCCTCGACCCTCCGCGATAGCGGACGACACGGGCTCTTTCGCTGTCAGGCGAGCGCGATCTCCGCGAACGAGCGCATGTCGGGGCAGACGAGGTCCGGCATGGCCTCCGCCGGGGGCGTGGCGCCGAACCCGGGATTGTCGTGGCGGCGGTCGATCCAGACCGTCGTGATGCCCAGCGCCTTGGCCGGGACGTGGTCGTGGAACAGGCTCTGGGCGACGTGGAGGATCCGCTCGCGGGGGACATCCACGCGGGCGAACAGCGCGTCGAAGTTGGCCGGGCGCGGCTTGTAGCCGCGGGCCTGCTGCGCCGTGACGACCCAGTCGAAGTCGACCCCGAGCCGACGATTCGAGCCCGCGAACAGGTCGTCGTCGCAGTTGGTCAGCACGCCGAGGCGGAAGCGCGTCTTGAGCCGCCGGAGCGCGGCGGCAGAGTCGGCGAACGCCGGCCAGTCGCCCACCGAGGCCGAGAACTCGGCGATCGACCGATCCGAGGGGTCCACGCTCAGGTCGGCGCACACGCCGCGCGCCGCCGCCGCGAGCACCTCGCGGTACGTGCGGTACACGCCGCGCTCGACGGCTTCCTCGTGCTTCGCGTAGAGCGCGAGAAGCTCGTCATCGGTCGCGGCGACGTCGTGGCGCGAGAGCACCAGCTGGAAGGCGTTGAGGATGCCGCGCTCCCAGTCGATGAGCGTGCCGTAGCAGTCGAAGGTCAGGGCGTCGAACCGGCTGAAGTCGATGGGGCTCATGGCGGCATGCTAGCGGACGCCGATGCCGCCAATCCGCCGCGATTTCGTCGAATGCTCCACGTGCGGGCCGTATTCGGATCGGTTTCGGCGTATGCGCACAGGGCGAGTCGTCCAAACCCAATTCGTGCCCCAGAATCGCCGGATGCTCGCTGTGGGGGCCGTGTCCGAGAAGTCCTTGGACAAGGACCGCGGCACGGTCATCTGCCCGAAACTCCCGCGGCAGCGCGCCGTGCGCCGCTGGGGAGAGCCCGGCATCAACGCTGGGCAGCGCCCGTAGCGACCACCACGTGGGCATCTGCCGAAAACGCGCTGCCCGAGGGCGGCCCCCTGTCCGGCCTGGCCACGCCCATTGTGCTGGTTCGGCGGCGCGCTGGACGACGAGGGGCGTGGGGACCGAATGCGCGAGACCGTGCACCCCACGACGGCTCGGCTGCGGACCAGCGACGACGCATACCACCCGCTCCAGGTCGACGGCGCGATCCTCTTCTCGACCCCGTCAGGGCCGACGATGATCGGGACCGGGCCTGCGGCG
Source organism: Chloroflexota bacterium (assembly GCA_021786915.1). The sequence continues at coordinate 1,645 of JAJYMP010000354.1, read as the reverse complement.
AGCGGCGGTCCGTAGGGCTCCTGCCGCGCCCCCGCGCGAGCGCCGGCTCAGCGCGCGAGCGCCGGCTCAGCGCGCGAGCGCCGGCTCAGCGCGAGGGCGCCCCCGCGATCGCCGCGACGTGGGCCGCGGTGGTGCCGCAGCAGCCGCCGACGATGGTGGCGCCCATGTCGGCGACCCGACGTGCGTAGGCGGCCGCCTCCTCGGGCGTGCCCGGGTACGTGGTGACGCCGTCCGCGGTGCCGGACGGGATGCCCGCGTTCGCCTTGGCCACGATGTGCAGGCCCGGCGCGTGCGCCGCCAGGATCGGGATGACGGCCTCCACCGGCGCCCAGCCGTCGCCGCAGTTGGCGCCGATCCCCGCCACGCCCAGCGCCGCGAGCTTGTCGGCCGCCTCCTCCGCGGGGTTGCCGAACATCGTCCGGTTGCGGGCGGCGAAGACCAGGGTGCAGACCACCGGCAGCCCCGGCGCGCCCTCCCTGGCGCCCTCGACCGCGGCGATCGCCTCGTTGAGGTCCATCATCGTCTCGACCCAGATCACGTCCACCCCCGCCTCGGCGAGCGCGGCGGCCTCCTGCGCGTACGCGGCGCGGACCTCGCCCGCGTCGAGCAGCCCGTACGGGATCATCAGGCCACCCGTCGGGCCCATTGAACCCGCCACGAGCCGATCGGGACCCGCGGCTGAGCGCGCGACGGCCACAGCCGCGCGGCACACGTCCGCAGTCCGGCCCGCGATCTCCGAGTCCCCGATCCGGATGGCGTTGGCGCCGAACGTCGAGGTCAGGACCAGGCCCGAGCCCGCCTCGACATGGCTGCGGTGCACGCCCTCGATCATCGCCGCGCCCTGAGGCGTGAGCAGCCACGCCTCGGGCGACTCCCCCACCGGCATGCCGGCGCTGAACAGGGCGGTGCCCATCGCGCCATCAGCGATGAGCGGTCGGGCGAGGCTGGCGGGCGCGGGCAGGGTCGGCATGGCGGGAGCATCCGGTGTGAGGCGCCCCGAGTCAAGGATCGAAGCGGTTGCGACGGCTCGCCCGCGGTCCGCGCCCTGGCACGAGCACGTGCTGCGCCGCCGAAACCACGACGGCCGGCCCCCGGAGGAGCCGGCCGTCGCCGTCAGTCGCGAGCGCGCCGCGCGCCGCGGATCAGCCCTTGACGGCCTGGTCCGCGATGTCGAGCGCCCGATCGATGATGTCAAACCCTTCGGCCAGCTGCTGCTCGTTGATGCACAGCGGCGGGTTGGTGTGGATGGAGTTGTTCGAGATCATGGTGTACAGCCCGTTCTCGCGGAAGAACCTGCCGATCGCCTTCATCTCGTCGCTGGTGCCGTTGAACGGCGTGATCGGCGTCCACGGGTCCTGCGAGCGGACGAGGTCCAGGATACCGAACAGGCCGATGCTGCGGTGCGCGCCCACCGACGGGTGCTTCGCGGCCAGCGCCTCGTGGTGCCGCCGCATGACCTCGCCCATCCGCGCCGAGTTCCCGATGAGGTCGTCCTCCTCGTAGACCTTGATCGTCGCCAGCGACGCCGCGAGCGAGACCGGGTGCGACGAGTACGTCAGGCCGCCGTAGAACATCTTGGTGTCCATGGCCTCGGCGATCTTGCCGTTCATGGCCACCGCGCCCAGCGGCAGGTAGGACGACGTCA
>JAJYMP010000287.1 GCA_021786915.1 Chloroflexota bacterium | reverse complement strand
CCATTCGGCGCACGCCGGGCGAGCTCCACCAGGAGCGGCGCCTCTTCCCGGCACGGCGGGCACCACGACGCCCAGAAGTTCACGACGAGCGGTCTCCCGGCGAAGTCCCGCAGGGCCACCCGCTGACCGTCGAGCGTCTGGAGGTCGAACGCGGCCGCTGGGCGGTTGACGCCCGGACCTGGGCCGCTCGCGGCCGACGGCGTGCCGATTCTTGCTGTGACTGCCCACTCCACGAGGACGGCGAGTCCCACGGCGACGACGAGCCAGGCCATCCGCGGCATCCGCGTCCGCCGCCCGACCACCGCGCTGTTGGCCGCCGCGGCCGGTTCCGGGACGTCCGCCCGGTCATCCACCGGTGGGCACCTCGGCCGGGCCGCCGACGACTTCCTCGGCGGACGCAACCTCCATCAATGGCCTTGCGTTGCGTCGTCGTGGCAGTAGCGCGATGACGCCGCCGAACGCGAGGAGTCCCCCGCCCACCCACAGCCAGCTGATGAACGGGTAGGACGCCACGCGGATCGTCACGGCACCGGTCGCCGGATCGGCGTCGAGGAGCGACAGGTAAACGTCGCCGAAGGGTCCCGGGCGGACCGCCGGCGTCGCGAATGCCCGGCCCGAAGTCGGCGTGACCGTCAGACGCGGGCCCGGGTTCAGCGGGGTGCCGTCCACAAGCACGCTGGCCTCGAGCGACATGGCCCCCGCGGGCGATCCGCCGGCCGTCGCGAGAAGCTCGATGCGATGGCCCGCGACTTCTGCCTGCTCGCCTTGGCGCAGATTGAGGTCGGTGTCCGAGCGCCCGGCGCCCGCCATGACGATCGCCGCCGCCATCACTGCGAGCCCGAGGTGGGCGACCAGCCCGCCCGGGCGGCGGATCGACAGCGGTCGCAGCCTGGCCCGGCGCAGTAGCGCGGACACGGTGGCCGCGAGCGAGAAGCACGCCGCCGCGAGGCCGACCACCCCGCCCGCCCCGAGGCCGGCTCCGGCCGCGGCGGCCGCCCCGAGGCCGGCCGCGAGGGCGGGGAGGACGATGCGAGTGGCGACGCGGTCGGACCAGTGGCCCCACGGCAACGACGGGCCGACCGCCGCGAGCCCCAGGAGAACAGCGCCGACGGGCCCGACGATCCGCTCGAAGTAGGGGGCTCCCACGCTGACCCTGCTGCCGTCCACGGCCTCAACGATCAGCGGGAACATCGTCCCCGCCAGAACGGTCGCGGCAATGGTCACGAGCAGGAGGTTGTTCGCCAGGATTGCCACGCCGCGAGGGCCGCCGACGGACCCAGCCCGCTCCGGCGGCAGCCGGAGGACGGCGAGCCCCACGGTGCCGATAAGCGACGCGGCGACGAGCCCGGCGAGCAGGGGGCCGATCGCCGACTGGGTGAACGCGTGGACCGACTGGAGGACGCCGCTCCTCGTGACGAGCGTCGCGACGAGGGTGAGGATGAACGAGGCGCCGACGAGTGAGACGTTCCAGCCGAGCAACCCGCCAGTGCGCCGGCCGACCATGGCGGAGTGCAGGAACGCCGTCGCCGTCAGCCACGGCAGCAGGGCGACATTCTCCACCGGGTCCCACGCCCAGTACCCGCCCCAGCCGAGCACCGCGTAGGACCACCAGGCCCCGGCGACCAGCCCGAGCGTCAGCGGGACCCACGCGGCGGTCGTCGCCTGCGTCGCGTCAGTCAGCCAGCGTTGGTCGAGGCGATGGTGCCAGAGCCCGTCCACCGTGAGGGCGAACGGCACCGCGAGGCCCACGAACCCGAGGTAGAGCAGCGGCGGGTGGACCGCCATGAGCGGGTGCTGCGCCAGGAGCGGGTTCGGCCCGGGACCATCGGCGGGCACCGGGGACACGGGACGCCAAGGGTCGCCCGGGCCCAACAGGAGGACGCCGAAGAAGGCGGTCAGGCCCAGGAGGACGAGGAGCACGACCGGCCGCCGGTCGGGCGCGCGCCCCGCCAACCACCGTGCCGCGGCGACAGTCACCAGCGACAGCAGCAGCGTCCACAGCAGGATCGAGCCCTCGAGGGCCGCCCAGAGCGAGGCGACCGTGTAGAGCACCGGCGTGGAGCGGCTGCCCACCTGCGCGACGTACGAGACGCTGAAGTCATGCGTCAGCAGCGCCGCGACCATTGCCGCCGCCGCTCCGGCGAAGCCGATCGCGGAGGCAATGGCCGCGGCTGTGGCCGCCTCTGGTTGCCACCGGCCGCGAACCGCCTGCAGGGCCGCGACGAGACCGATCAACGCGCTGCCCGTGCCGATGAACGTTGCGGCGAAGCCGATCGCCCCCATCACGGCGCCACGCTGAGCGGCGATGGCAGGACCCCGGGGGGAATCGTCTGCCCGGGCTTGAGCGCCTCGTACACCTCCGAGTGCTTGATCAGGATGTTGTCGGCGACAAAGACGCCGCCCGTCCCGAGACGCCCCTCCAAGACCACGCCGACGCCGTCCCGGAAGAGCGCCGTCGGGAGGGCGGTCGACTCGACAGCAACTGTGTCTGTGCCGTCTGTCACCCGGAAGTCCAGGCGATGGGTGGTGGGATCGGTCCGGACTGATCCCGGGACGACGAGGCCGTACAGCCGCGTCGCGCCCCTGTCGCGGGCGGCGAGCAGCTCGGTCGGCGTCCGATAGTAGACGACCGCGCTCGAGAGTCCGACACCGACGAGGACGAGCAGCGAGGCCCCGGTGAGCACCAGGCCGAGGAGCGTCACCCGGCGACTCATCACGGGGCACGGCGTTCGGTGACGGTGGGCTCGGCATCGTCGGAACCGGCGGCATACGCCCGTCCGATCTGAGCCCGCGCCGCGGCCTTCGCGACCCGGCGGCGCAACGTGACCGCGTACAGCGCCACACCTCCGACGACAACGAGGTACCCGGCGACGACGAAGGCGGCGTCAGTCACGGGTGGCTGCCGTCTCAATGAGGCCCTCGAGGCGCGTCCGCTGCCACACGAGCCACGCGTACGCGAGGCTGAAGGCCGCCACGCTCGCGAGGAGCTGAGCGAGGAGGACGTGGTCAATCGTGGGGTCGCCTGGCCGGAGGACCGTCGGTGCCTGGTGCAGCCCCCGCCACCACAGCACCGAGAAGTGCACGAGCGGGACGTTGAGGAACGCGATGAGACCGAAGGCAGCGGCGACCCGCCCACGCCGCCTCTGCTCTGACACCGACTGCCGGAGGAGCAGATACGCGATATACGCCAGCAGCATGACGGCGGTCGTGGTCAGCCGAGGGTCCCAGTCCCACCACTGGCCCCACGTCGCCTTGCCCCAGATGGAGCCCGAGGCGATGGCGAGGCCGGTGAACAGGACGCCCACCTCGGCGCTCGCGGCCGCGAGCCGATCGAGCCTCGGGTCGCGGCGCCAGAGGTAGGCGCCGCTGCCGGCGAAGACGACGAAGAACGCAAGGTAGCCGACCCAGGCCGCCGGAACGTGGACGTACATGAGCCGCTGGACATCGCCCTGGCTCGCGTCGGCGGGGACGAGGAGCAGGCCGGAGGCGACCACGAGGGCGACACCAGCAGCGACCAGGCGCCCGGACTGCGAGGCGATCGTCTGCCGAACCATCACGCAGGCCCCGCAGCCTCTCCGTACGTGATGAGGCCGACGCCGAGGAACAGGAGGCTCTGGGCAACGAGGACCGCGGTCCACTGGACCCCCTGCCCGCCCGCAAGGACGGCGCTCGCGGCCTGCACGCCCGCAAGGAGCGTGGGCACCAGCATCGGCAGCAGGAGCGTCGGCGCGAGGAGCGCTCGGTGCGGCGACCCTCCGACGAGCGAGGTGACCAGTGCGGCGACTGCCGCCCTCGACACGCTCGACGCGACCGCCAGGGGCACGAGCAGGAGCGCGCCCGCGCCGGGCTGCAGGTCTAGAAGCGTGGCCGCCGCCAGCCAGAGCCCGAGCTCGAGAATTGTGAGGCTCGCCGAGAGACTGATCACGCGGCCGGCGAAGATCGCGCGTGGGTCGTCGAGGGCGAACCAGAGTGCCACGAGCGCATCGTCGGCCCGGTCGATCGAGTCCAGCCGGTCGGCCAGCGTGACGGTGGCGAAGGCAAGCACGACGCCGACCAGGGCCGGGGCTAGGAGCCGCATCCGCCCCACATCCGGCCCGACGGCGAGTGCCACGAGGACGAGGCCGGTCGCACCGAGCGTCGCGGCCGCGGGCAGGGCGTCGCGGGCGCGGATCTCGGCCACCACGTCCTTCCGCGCGAGGGCCACCGCGTCGCCGACCAGCGCCATCAGCTGACGCCTCCTGCGGTTCGGGCTGCCACGACCGGAGCGAGGAGGCGCCCGGCGGTCAGCCAGTGCACGCGATCGCAGAGCGGCGCGAGGGCATCGGCGTCGTGGGCCGCCACGACGAGCGTGCCGCCCCGGGCGCGCCATTCCGTGAGGACGACCGTGATGGCAGCCGCATGCCCAGCGTCTACGGACGCGAAGGGCTCGTCGAGGACCAGCACGTCCGGGCTTGTGGCCATTGCCCGTGCAAGTCCGGCACGGCGCCGCGTGCCCGCCGACAGTGACGAGACGCGGGCGTGCTCGACGTGGTCGAGCCGGAGCCGAGCCAGCAGGGACGTCGTCTCCCTCGGGCCGACGCCACGCCCGCGGGCGAACAGGCGGACATTCTCACCGACCGTGAGGTCATCGAGAAGCCCTGTCCGGTGCCCCAGGAGCGCGGTCCTCAAGGACGCAGCAGCGTTGCGATGGCCGACGTCGAGCTCGAGCGCCCCCGCGACGGCTCGGAGCAGGGTCGTCTTGCCGGAGCCGTTGCCGCCGACGATCCCGACGCCGTCGCCGCGGCCCAGCTGGAGGTCGACCCGCCACATCGCGACGGTGGCGCCGAAGAGCTTGGTCGCGCGCGAGAGCTCGAGGAGTGGGACCCGGGACGGCTGGGGGCGGATCCAGTCGGGCGTGGGGGACACGTAGGATTCAGCACCAATTACGACAAGGCCCGTAGTATAGGCGGCGCCGCCTGATCCCGCCCTCACGGTGCTCCCGCCCGCCCTCGGGCACCGTGGTATGGTCGGCCGATGGAGCCAGAAGCGCAACGTCCCGTGGAGCCCGGCGTGGGATCCATGCTCGGCCCGCTCGCCACCGCCGTCATGCGAATCCTCTGGGATCGCGGCCCGTCGAGCGTCGCTGAGGTCCTCGACAGCCTCAACCATGGGCGGCCCCGCCAGCTGGCGTATACGACCGTCATGACGATCCTCACCCGCCTCCATGAGCGCGGCCTCGTCGAACGGACGCGGGTCGGGCGCGGCTACGTGTATCGCACCGCGGGCGATGAGCCGGCGTCGGTGGAGGCGCTCGCCGGCCAGGCCGTCGACGCCGTTCTCGCACGGTACGGCTCAGCCGCCGTCCGCCAGTTCGGCGAGCGGCTGGGCGGGCTCGACCCTGAGCTCCGCGCGCGGCTGATCCGCCTCGCGGGCGGCGAGCCACGGTGAACCGTACGAGCACCGTCGCCAGCGCAGCCCTGGCGGCGGCCGCGGGGGCTACTGGCCTGTGGTGTGCCGCCGCCCTGGCGGGCTCGGCCGCCGATCCCCTGCGGGCGCCCGAACTCGTCGGCGCGCTGGTGATCGCCGCATGGGCGGCGCTTGCCGCGCGCGCTGTCATCCGAGACGTTCGCCTGCGCACGATCCTCGATCGCAACGCGAGCCCGATGGAGGCCGACGGCATCCGCTGCTACGTCATCCCAGGGGGCGGCCGCTATGCCTTCGTCTTGGGCTGGCTGCGCCCTGACATCTACGTGGGCTCGAGGCTGCTCGCCGACCTGCAACCCGAGGAGCTTCTGGCGGTCCTGCGCCATGAGGAGCATCACCGCAGGACGCGCGCCCCGATGCGCGCGGCGGCCCTGCACGCGTGGGCGACCTTGCTCCGGTTCATCGACCCCGTCCAGGATGCCCTGGCGGACCGCCTCGTCGACCTCGAGATCGAAGCTGACAAGGCCGCCATCGACGCCGGCTCGAGTCGCGTCGTCGTGGCGAGCGCGCTTCTCAAGACGGAGTGGCTTCGAATGGCCGGCACGTCGTTCACGGCGGATCCGGACCGGAGGATCGCGTGGCTCGTGGGTTCGAGCCCGCCCGGGCGAGAAGATCGAAGGCTCCGCGTGCCTTACGAGTGGCTGCCCTTCGCGATGTACCTCGTGGTCCTTGCCGCCTGCCATGTCGGGGTCGCCCAGTTCGGGTGATGGCCCCCGCGCTCCCGCCCGAGCATCTCCTCGTCCGCCCTTGCCGCTCATCGTACCCTCAGGTTGCGCTCAGGCTGTGACCCTAGCGTTGGTGGCGGCGCAGGCACCCAGCCGGGCGCCATCCAACTGGAGACCGCGATGCCCGACAACGACCAGCCCGTGACCGACCCCGTCTGCGGCATGAAGATCCGGCCCTCGGAGGCCGTGGCCTCCATCGAGCACGACGGCAAGACCTACTACTTCTGCAGCCAGGACTGCGCCGACAGCTTCCGCGAGGCGCCGGAGGACTACGTCTAGCCATGGTCGACCTGGGCCCGCTCGCGATCGCCTCGGCGGTCATGGTCGCCGCGCTCCTCGCCGTGCTCGGCGCGTGGCTTCGTGCCGCCCGCCGGCCGTCGAGCCGCACGGCGCCCGAGCGGGTCCCGTTCACCGGCGGCCAACCGCCGTCGGTCCATGCGTGGAGCCGCTACCACGTCCGCTACTACCCGATGGCCCTGCTGTTCCTCGCGTTCGACATGGAGATGGTCTTCATGTACCCGTGGGCGGTCGTGTTCGTGGGCGAGGGCCTCGTCGCGATGGTCGAGATGGGGATGTTCATCGGGATCCTGCTCCTGGGCGTGCTCTACGCGTGGCGAGAGCGGGCCTTCCGCTGGACATGACATCGCTCATCGCGCGGCTGGCGGCCGGGTCCGACGCCAGGGTCTTCGCGATCGCCGGAGCCGGGAGCCGAGCTGCGGTCCAAGACCTGCGTCTTGCGGACGGCGTCGAGCTCGTCGACTCGCCGCGCGCCGCGAACATCCTGCTCGTCGCCGGCGCCATCGACCCCCACCATCACGACGCTGTCCGACGGGTGCATGACGCGCTCCCCCACCCGCGCGCATCCGTGCGTTGGGCGGGATCGCCGGACCTCCTCTTGCCCGGGGCGTCCCACGTTGCCCTAGGCACAGATCCCTCGTCGGCCATCCGAGCCGCCCATCAGGCCCTCATGCACGGCACGCTGCCGACCGAGCCGCCGCTCCTGCCCGACGAGGATCCCGCGCCGTGGCGCGGTGTGGGGCCGTACGGGCAGGGCGGCAGCGGCATGACCGGGGGCACGCCGTATGGCCGCCCGATGGCCGAGCTCGCGCCGGACCGGGACGGCCTCCGCCTCGATCTCCTCCCCACCCGTCTCGGCCCGTTCTCCTCACTGCTGCCCCACGGGCTGGAACTGGACCTGCGGGTCTCCGGTGACATCCTCGTTGGCGTCGAGGTGGCGGCCACCGGGCTCGCGGCGTCCGCGACGAGCGCCTCGCTGTTCATCCGCGCGCTCACCGAGCCGGTGTCCATCGCGGAACTCGAGATCGGCCGGGCGCGGGATCATCTCCGCTGGACGGCCGACGCCCTTCGGCTCCAAGGGCTGCGGGCCCTGTCGCTCCGCGCGCTCCGGCTGGGCCTGCACGCTGCACCAGGCGACCATCGGGCCGTCGAACGGCTCGCCGCCGACATCGCCAGGACCGGGATCTACCGATGGTCGCTGCCGGCGGCCGACGGGGCGCGCACGGAACTCCTCGCCGGAGCGCGGCTCGGCCCGTCGACCCGCGCGAGCGGTGTCGGCGAGGACGAGCGTCAGGCCGACCCCGCCTATCGGTCGCTCGGCTTCGCGCCCCTGCTGGGCGCCGGCGGGGGCGCGGCGGCCGCCTGGCGGCTCCGGCTCGCCGAGGCAGTGCGAAGCCTGGAGCTCGCCGGCCGCGCCGGAGACGCCCGCACCACCATTACCGGGGCGGTGGAGAGCCCGCGCGGACGGCTGGCACTCGGCGACGCGCCCTCTGGGCGGGCACTGGGCCTACTGCCGACGCTGATCGAGGGGATGGAGTGGGGCGACGCGATGGCGACCATCGCCGCCCTGGACATCGACCTCGATGAGCTTGGTGCACTGACCGCCGGGACGAGTGCGGAGGCCGCCGCGTGAGCGTCGCGCTCGATGCCGCCCTCGCTGTCGCGGCGGTGGGCGGGATGCTCGCCGTCGGGAGCCTGGCCCTGGCGTTCGCTGACGAGGCCGCCGCTGCCGCCGTCGCGGGGGCTCCGCTGCGGCCGCGACGTCTCCTCGTCGCCCCCTTCCGCCGGGCGGCCAGTGCGCTCCTCACCGCCACGACCACGACAGAGCGCCCTGATGGCGGGGGCCGGGCGCTCGCCCCCGCGCTCCTCGCCGGCCTCGCGGCGCTCGCCATGTCGATGCTGCCGCTCGCCCCCGGCGTCGTGCCGGCGGACCCGTCCACCGGGTTCGTCGTGTTCTCAGCCGCGGTCGCCTTCGTGATGATCGCGGTCTTCCTCCACGGCTGGTCGCCCAACTCCACCCTGCCCCTGCACGGGGCCTACCGGTTCGGCGCCGTGGCGCTGTCGTTCCAGATCCCGTTCCTGCTCGCGATGCTCGCGACCGCCCTGCCAGCCCAGTCGCTCTCGCTCGTCCGGATCGTCGAGGCCCAGGCCCCGCTCTGGAATGTCATTCGCGAGCCCCTGGGGCTGCCCATCTACCTCATCGTCGGGCTCGCGGTCGGACTGTGGGGCCCCCTCAACCTGCCGGATGCGGACGACCTCGCCGGCGGCACGTCGGCGGAGGACTCGGGGCTGGCGCGCTGGCTCTGGGAGGCCGCGCGCACCTCGATGCTCGTCGCGGTCGCCGCCCTCGGTTCAGCAGCCTTCCTGGGCGGGTACCTCGGGCCGCTGCTCCCGGGGCCCGTGTGGGTCGCCCTCAAGACCGCCCTGCTGCTGGCCGTGATGGCCGTCGCGCGGCACGCGCTCGCGAGGGCCCGGATCGAGCGGTTCGTCGAGGTCGCCTGGGTGCTGCTCGTCCCCCTTGCCCTCCTCAACGTCTTCGTCTCGGGGGCGTTCCTGCTGTGAGCGACCTGCCCGTCAGCCTCGCCTTCGCCGCCTTCTCGGCGGTCGCGGTCGTCGCCGGGATCCGCGTGTTCCGAACCGACTCGATGGTGCGCGCGGCCTTCTACCTGCTGGCCTCGTTCGCGGCGGTCGGCGCGATCATGGTCCTGCTCGGCGCCGAGTTCCTGGGCATGGTGCTGATCCTGATGATGGCCGGCGAGATGCTCGTGATGGCCATCGTGATGGTCATGTACATGATGAACCCGGCCGGGCTCAACCCCATGGTGATGGTCCACCAGCACCGGACCGCGATCGCGGCCGGGGCGGTCGCGTTCCTCGCCCTCGCGGGCGTCGGCCTGGCAGGCGGGGTGCCCCAGCGGCCCGTCACGAACCCGGGCGCTGCCACCGGCGACCTGGGTCGCGAGCTGCTCGGCAACTCGATGCTCGTGTTCCAGACCGCAGGCGTCACCCTCCTCGGCACGATGGTCGGCGCGATCGCGATCGCGGCGCCGCGCGGGCGGTTCGGAGACGCTGACGCCGACTCGCAGGAGCCGGCGCTCCAGCCCGACGAGGAGCCCGAGGCGTGACGACCGAGACCGTTATCGTCGTCGGGGCCGCGCTCTTCGGCATCGGCGTGTACGGCGCGCTCAGCCAGCAGTCGTTCGTGATGCTGATGATGGGCATCGAGCTGATAATCAACGGTGCGCTGCTCGTCCTCGTCGCGATGTGGTCCCGCGCGGCGGGCGGCAGCCCGGACGGCCAGATGCTGGCGGTCGTCTTCATGACCGTGATGGCCGTGGAGATGTCGCTCGGCTTCGCGCTGATCACGAGCGCGTACCGGGTCAAGCGCGCGGACATCACCGAGAAGCTCCGGAAGCTCAAGGGATGACGGTCCTCGCGCCGTCCTTCGCCGCGCTGCTCCTGGCTGCGACGCTGTCGCGGCTCGGCGGCCGCCCGCGTCTGCTCGGGCCCGTCGCCGTCGCCGGCATGGCTGGCGTCGCGCTGGTCGGGCTGGCGGTGGCCCTGACTGGGCCGGGGATCGAGATCGCGTGGGGCCCCGCGTTCGGCCTGACGCTCGGGGCCCAGGGGTTCGGGCGCGTGATGCTGGTGCTGGTGCCGGCGATCGCGACGCCGGTTGTCGCCTACGCCGCCGGGTCGGGCGAGGATGGCCTTGCGCGCCTCCTCTCGTTCATGGCCGCGTTCGTCGCCGCCATGCTCCTCCTCGTCACGGCCGGCGACTTCATCTCGCTCCTCATCGGGTGGGAGCTTGTGGGTGCAACCTCGTGGGCCCTGATCGGGCACGGGTGGCGCGACCGCTCGAACGTCGACGCCGCGACCCAGGCGTTCTTGACGACCCGGCTCGGCGACCTCGGCCTGTACGCGGCCGCGGGCGCCGTGTTCGCCGCGACGGGCTCGTTCGCCTTCGACGGTGTCGGGGTCGCGGCCTCGCCGTGGCGCGAGATCGTCGCCGCGGGCGTCCTGCTCGCCGCGGCCGCGAAGTCCGCCCAGGTCCCGTTCAGCCCGTGGCTGTTCGCGGCGATGTCCGGCCCAACCCCCGTGTCCGCGCTGCTCCACAGCGCCACGCTCGTGTCCGCCGGCGCCTACCTCCTGATCCGCCTCGCCCCGTCGCTGGCCGCGGTGCCGTGGTTCCTGCCCGCCATCACCGCCGTCGGGCTGGCGACCGCGCTCTCGGGCGGGGCCGTCGCCGCACTCCACCCCCACGGGAAGCGGGTGCTCGCGGCGTCCACGTCGGCCCAGTACGGGCTGATGTTCCTCGCCGTGGGCGCTGGCTCGACGGCCGCCGCCGGCGCGCAGCTCGTGACGCACGCCGTGTTCAAGGCCCTGCTGTTCCTCACGGCGGGCATCGCCATCCACGCCACGGGCACGCCGGAGATCCGGCGCTGGCGCCTCGGGAGGTCGCTCCCCGCTCCAGCGGCCGCGGCCGCGATCGGCGCGCTCGCGCTTGCCGGGGTGCCCCCGCTCGGGGCGGCGTGGAGCAAGGAGGCCGTCGTGTCGGCCGCCGTCGCAGCCGGCCCGGCGCTCGGCGCGCTCGCGCTCGCGGCGTCGCTGCTCACTGCAGCCTACGCGGGGCGGTTCCTCGTCCTCGCGTACGGCCCCGGCGACCTCGCCCGCGGCCTCCGCCGTCCCGAGCCGGCCGAGCTCGCCGCACTCGGCGCGCTCGCCGCGGCGACCATCGCCCTGGCGGTCCTCTGGCTCCCGCCCGCCCGGGCTGTTGTGGAGGCTGCAACCGGCGGCACCCTCGAGGGGGGGTCGGTGTGGGAGACCGCCGCCGCCCTGGCGGCGCTTGCGGCCGGATGGGCCGTCGTGCTCGTGCTCGACCGCCGGGGCTGGCTTGGCTCCGGCGCCGCGCCTGGGTCCCGCCGGGTCCTCGTCGAGGACTGGCTCGGTCTGCCACATCTCGCCACCCGTTTGGTCGTCAGGCCCGTGAGCGGGCTCTCGCTAGCCTTGGCCCGCGCCGACGACCGGGTGGTCGACGCGGGCGTCCGAGCCGCCGCGCGGGTGGGGCGGGCCGTCTCGGTGATCGCTGCCCGCCAGGTTGACCTCTCGATCGACCGCGTCGTGATGTCGACGGCCGGCGCTGCCCTGGCCGCCGCGCGCGGCTCGTGGCGCGCGGACGACGCGGTCGTCGACGGCTCCGTCGAGGGGGCCGGACGGCTGGTCGGCGTCGCGGGGCACCAGAGCCGGCGCCTCCAGACCGGCCTCACGCACCACTACTACGTCATCGGCGCCCTCGGCGTGGCCGCGATCGCGGCCGTCCTCGCCGTCGCCCGCTAGCACAGCCAGGAGCTGCCTCGTGCTCACCGCCGCCATCTTCGAGATCGGAA
>JAJYMP010000025.1 GCA_021786915.1 Chloroflexota bacterium | reverse complement strand
ACCTCGGTCGACCCGGTCCCGGCCATCGCCGACATCGCCGAGCGCGAGGGCATCTGGCTCCACGTCGACTCGGCCTACGGCGGCGTCACCGCCCTGCTCCCGGAGCGCCGCGCGCCGTTCGAGGGCTGGCAGCGCGCCGACTCGATCGTCGTCAACCCGCACAAGTGGCTGTTCACGCCGCTCGACGCGTCGTTGCTGCTGTCGCGCCGGATGGACCAGCTGCGCGCGGCGTTCAGCCTCGTGCCCGAGTACCTGCGCACGCTCGACCGCGTCAACCCGGTGCTCGACTACAACGAGTACACGCCGCAGCTCGGCCGGCGGATGCGCGCGCTCAAGCTCTGGATGCAGTTGCGCTGGTTCGGCCTGGAGGGCCTGCGTCGGCGGATCCGAAACCACCTGGCGATGGCGGAGGCGTTCGCGGGCTGGGTCGACGCGGACCCCGACTGGGAGCGGCTGGCGCCGGTGCCGTTCGCGACCGTCTGCTTCCGCCACCGGCCCGCCGCGCTCGCCGGCCGCGAGGACGACCCCGACGTCCACGCCCGCCTCGACGAGCTCAACACCCGCCTGATGGACGCGGTCAACCGCACGGGCGAGGTCTTCCTCTCGCACACCCGCCTGCGCGATCGGTTCACGATCCGCGTGGCCATCGGGAACCTGCGGACCGAGCCGCGCCATGTGGCCCGCGCCTGGGAGCTGCTCCGCGCAGAGGCGGCGAAGCTCGCGTAGCCTGCCGAGAGCAGATCCGCCCAACAGCGTCGCAAGGAGGCGCCCGATGCCCGAGCCCGTCGAGATCCAGTACTTCTACAAGACCAAGTGGGGCGCCCACGACGAGTGGATCGAGCTGTTCATGCGGAACCACTGGCCGATCCTGCGCGAGCAGCTGGCGCAGGGCCGCTACACCGCTGTCCGGATGGCGACGGCGCGCTTCCACGGCGACGGGCTCGCGGGCTGGGACATCATGGTCTCGATCACGTATCGCGACTGGGCGGCGGTCCAGGAGCACAGTGACGGGACGATCATCACCCGCCTCTACCCGGACCAGGCGGTCTTCCGGGCGGAGGAGCGCCGACGCTTCGAGCTGCTCGAGGCGCACTGGGACGTCGTCCTCGAGGAGCAGCCGCTGACGTAGGGTTTCCTGACCCGGCCGGGCGCCCAACCTGGGCGCTGGGCCGCGCGGCGTACTGCGGAAGCGGAAGTGAGACCGGGGCGACGACTCCGGATCGCGACTCTCGGGGCCAGACGCCGGCGGTTACAGCGTCGGCTTGAGCACCATCAGGACGACGATCACCAGGACGAGCGCGATCGCCACTCCGCCGAGCATCCGCGAGCGCCGCGCCGCCTCCTCGTAGTCGGCCGACATCGGGTCCGCGGCGGCCAGCGCGAGCTGGCGGCGCATGGCCGGCGCGTAGAGCGCGATGCCGATCACCGCGACGACGACGTACAGCCCGATCGAGGCGGCGATCCACAGCGACTCGAACGAGAACGCCCCGGTGACCACGGTGGCGATGCCCGCGAGCAGCGCCACGATGTACGAGGGGTTGGCAATCCGCCGGTCGAGGACCCGGACACTCTCGATGACCCAGACGAGCCGCGCGGAGTCTCGACCGGCTCTCGAGTACCAGAACTGGTACGTGGCATTGGCCCCGACCGCCGAGATGACAGCGAGGATGTGGACGAGCTTGAACACCAGCGAGATCTGCACGACAGCGATTGTGGCGCCATTTGCCGGCTCACGTCACGCGAACTGCATAATGGCGCCCTGATCGCCCCTCGACCCCGGAGGCCCGTCCCGCCCGTGCCGCCCATCACCGAGCTGACCCGCATCGAGCCCGTCCACCTCGCCCGCCTCAAGAAGCAGGGGATCTCCACCACGGGGATCCTGCTCGACGTCTCCGAGACGCCCTCGCGTCGGCAGAGCCTGGCGGACCACGTGGTGGCGTCGCCCAACGACGTGCAGACCTGGCGCGACGAGGCGCTGATGCTCAACCTCGCCGGCTTCGGCCACCCCGAGCACGAGCTGTTCGTCCAAGCGGGCTTCGACGGCCTGCGGGACCTCCTCGCGACGGATCTGCCGGTGTTCCGGGTTCGGATCGCCCGCGCGGCCACCGAGCTCGCCACCGAGGCGCCGAGCGACCTGATGGTCGAGACGTGGTGGGAGCAGGCGCGGACGCTCGAGGACGAGTAGCGGGGCGCGGGCTCCCCGCGCCTTCCCGGTACCATCGGGGGTGATGCCAACCTTCCGCGGCGCGCTCGCCTCCATCGTCATCGGCCTCTCGACCGCAGTCGTGGTCGTCGCGCTCGCCATCCTGCCGTTCCTCGCACCCCCCTGGGTCAGTTTCGAGCAGGGCCGCGCCCAGGCGGCGGCCTGGACCGGCTTCACGCAGGAGCAGCTCCAGGCGGTCACGGACTCGGTCCTCCACGACCTCGTGCTGGGGCCGCCCGACTTCCTCGCCGCCCTGCCGGGGCAGACCACACCCGTCCTCAAGCCCAACGAGCGCGCGCACATGCGCGACGTCCGCGGCGTGTTCGCCGGCTTCTACCTCGTCGCGATCGGAGGCGCGCTCATCCTCGGTGCCGCATTCCTGCTCAGCCGCGGCCGCCCCGCCCGCGCCCGCCTGTGGCGCCGCCTGGCACGCGCCGGCACCGTGATCGCGGTCGTGACGGTCGTGGGCGGGGGGATCGGCGTGCTGGTCTTCGACCAGGCGTTCACGCTGTTCCACGAGATCTTCTTCCCCGGCGGCAACTGGCAGTTCGACCCGCGCACGGACCGCCTGGTCCAGCTGTTCCCTGACCAGTTCTGGAGCGAGACGACCGTCGCCGTCGGGGTCACCATCGTCGTGCTCGCGCTTGGCTTGCGCTGGATCGGCCGTCGACGGGCGGCGCGCCTCGAGCGCGGCAGCCCCTCTGCGGCGCTGGCGGCGACAGCGTGAGCGGCGGGATCCCGGTCGCGTCCCTGTTCGGGATCGAGATCCGGGTCTCGCTGTCGCTGGCCGTGATGGCGGGCATCGTGGCCCTTCTCGGCGCGGAGCAGGCGGCCCTCCTCTCGCCCGACCTCGCTGGGCCGCTGCAATGGGTGGTCGGGGCGGCGATCGCCGCCATGTACCTGCTCTCGGTGCTGGCGCATGAACTGACGCACGCCCTGGTGGGGCGGCAGCGCGGCGTCGCCGTGACGACCGTCGTGCTGGGCTTGGTGGGCGGGCTCGCCCCGCTCTCGATCGAGACCGCGCGCCCGCGTGACGAGGTGGCCATCGCCGTCTCCGGGCCGCTGACATCGCTGGTGATCGCCGTGATCCTGTTGCCGGTCGCGGTCGTGATCAGCGTGGTGACGACGGCGTACGACGTGATCGCGAGCGCTGCTCGTGGTCGGGGTGCTCAACCTGATGCTCGGGCTGGCGAGCCTCCTGCCGGCGCTGCCCCTCGACGGCGGGCGGCTGGTGCGGGGGCTCGCCTGGTCGCGGACCGGCGATCGCGACCGGGCCTCCACCATCGCGGCGCGGGTCGGGAGCCTCCTGGGCTGGGGCATCACGCTCATCGGCGTGGCGGTGCTGATCATCGATGACGGCGTGCTCGGCATCCTGCTGGTCGCGATGGGCTGGCTGCTGGGCGGCACCTCGCGCGGCCTGGCGCAGCGCGCGGAGATGGAGCACGCGATGCGCGGCCTGACCGTGGCGGACGCCATGCTCCGGGACGTCCCGCACGTGGGGCCGGGCCTCACGGTGGACACCTTCGCGAACCAGCTGGGGAGCGGCGGAGCGCCGCGGGCGATGCCGGTGCTCGACGGCGATCGGGTGCTCGGCGTGATCGGACTCGGGGCGCTGCGGCGCCTCGGGAGGGGGCGCCTCGCGACGGTGCGCGCCGGCGAGGTCATGGCGACGCCGCCGCTGGCGCCCCTGGTCGGGCCGGCTGACGCCATCTGGGGCGTTATGGAGACGATGCAGCGGCGCGGGCTCGACGGGCTCGCAGTGGTCGAGGAGGGCCGACTGGTGGGGATGGTGACGCGCGATTCTGCGGCCGAGGCCATGCGCAGCCGGCTGCCGGCCGTGAACTTCCTGCGGGGACGGCGCCGATGAGGGGAGCGGCCGATGAGCGGCCGATGAGCGCGCTCGTCCCGGTCGAGGCCGCCCAGGCGACCGTCCTGGCGGGCGTGGAGCCGCTCGGCGCAGCGGACGCCCTCGCGCCCGAGGCTGCCCTCGGCCGGGTGCTCGCCGGGCCGGCAGCAGCCGCGACCTCGCTGCCGCCCTGGGACAACTCCGCCATGGACGGTTACGCGGTGCGCTCCGCTGACGTGGCCGCCGCGCGGGAGGGCGACCCGATCCGCCTGGCGGTGGTGGGAGAGGTGCGCGCCGGAGGGGAGCCAGACGTGCGGGTGCTCGATGGGACGGCGGTCCGGATCGCCACCGGCGCGCCGTTGCCGCCGGGTGCCGACGCCGTCGTCCCCGTGGAGCAGACGACACCGCTCGACCACGCCGGGAGCTTGGGGCCGCGCGGCCGCGAGGCGAGCGGTCCGCTGCCCGCTGCGGTCCTCGTCCACGAGGCGGTGGGTGTGGGCGGGGCGGTCCGCGCGGCCGGTTCCGACGTGCACCAGGGCGACGTCATCGCCATGGCGGGCGACCTGGTGACGCCTGCGCTGGTGGCGCTGACTGCGGGCGCCGGAGTGGCCGCGCTCAGCGTCCGCCGACGCCCGGTCGTCGCCGTGCTCGCGACCGGCGACGAGGTTCGTGCGGCCGGCGCTCCGCTGGGCTCGTCGGGGATCCCGGACGCCAACGGACCCGGCATCCGCTCGCTGGTCCGGGACGCAGGCGGAGACGCGCTCGAGCTGGGCATCGCGGAGGACCGCCTCGACGACGTCCTGGCACGGATGCGGCGGGGGCTGGCGGAGGCCGACCTCGTCGTTGTCGCCGGCGGCGTGTCGGTGGGCCCCTACGACGTCGTCCGTTCAGCCTTCGACACCGTCGGCCACGTCGACCTCTGGCGCGTGGCGGTCCAGCCCGGCAAGCCGTTCGCGTTCGGGCGCGCCGAGGTGCCGGGCCGGGCGTCGCCCGTCTTGCTGTTCGGCCTGCCCGGCAATCCGGTCTCGGTGTTCGTCACCTTCGAGCTGTTCGTGCGCCCCGTGATCCGTCGCCTCGCCGGCCACCAGCGGCTGCACCGGCCGGCCGACCGCTGCGTGCTCGAGGAGCCGGTCAGCAAGAGCGAGGGCCGGCGCGGGATGCAGCGAGTGACGGCGCTGCGCGATCCCGACGGCAGCCCGCTGCGCGACGGTGCGGGGCGGGTCCGCGTCCGCCTGGCGGGCGGGCAGGGGAGCCATGTGCTCTCGGCGCTCGCGGCGGCCGACGCGCTGGCCGTGGTGCCCGAGGCTCTGGCGCGCGCCGAGGCCGGCACCGAGCTCGAATTGCGCTGGCTCGACCGAGACTGAGCCCGCAGCCGACGCCGCACTCCGATCGCGACGCACGCGGTCAAGTCGGCGCGATCAGCCGACGGCGCGTAGTCCCGGTAGGATCGTGACAACTTGGAGGGCCCATGGACCGCAACGACGCGCCCCGAACAGAGCGGCGCCGCCTCACGCACGTCGACCGCCGCGGGCGACCGCGCATGGTGGACGTCTCGGCCAAACCAGCCACCGCCCGCCGGGCGGTCGCCGAGGCGGAAGTCGTCGTGGCGGCCGAGACGATGAGCCTCGTCATCGACGGCGGGGGCGCCAAGGGCGACGTCCTGACCGTTGCCGAGCTGGCGGGCGTCATGGGCGGCAAGCGCACGTCCGAGCTGATCCCGCTGTGCCACCCGATCGCGCTCACGGACCTCGTCGTCACGATCACCCCCGACCGTGCGGCGGGCGTCCTGCGCGTGCGGGCCGAGGCCGCCACGACCGGGCCCACCGGGGTCGAGATGGAGGCGCTGACCGCCGCTTCTGTGGCCGCCCTCACGGTGTACGACATGGTCAAGGGCGTCGAGCGCGGCGTCGAGGTGCGCGCCCTCCGCCTGCTCTCGAAGAGCGGCGGCAGGAGCGGCGAGTGGCACCGCCCGGTCGGGCAGTCGGGGGGCGAGGGCGACCGGGCGACGCGGCGCCCGGGCGACCGGATGGCGGGCCGCGTGGGCAAGAAGCGGCCGGTGGGCGGGTGACGCATCGCTCCGCGCTCGTCCTGACGGTGAGCGACCGCGTCGCCGCCGGCCGGCGCGATGACGCGTCGGGCGATGCGCTCGCCGCGCGCCTCGTGGGGCTCGGGTTCGAGGTCCTGCGCCAGGTGGTCAGCGATGATGTGGCCGCGATCGCGGCGGCCATCCGTGCCGGCGCTGCCGACCACCCCCTGGTCGTGACCACGGGCGGCACCGGCCTCACTCCCCGGGACGTGACGCCGCAGGCCACCGCAACCGTGCTGGACTACGAGGTGCCCGGCATCGCCGAGGCGATGCGCGCGGAGGGCCGCAAGTCCACGCCGATGGCCGCCCTGTCGCGCGGCCTCGTCGGTGTCGCCGGGCGGTCGCTCGTCGTCAACGTGCCGGGCTCGCCCAAGGGGTCGGTCGAGTCGCTCGACGCGGTCGTCCCGGTCCTCGACCACGCCCTCGAGACGCTCTCGGGGCCCTTCGACCACGACCAACAGCGCGCCGCGGGGCGGCGCGACCTGCCGCCGGGAGCCTGAGGAGGAGACCAGACCCGTGTTCGAGTCGTTCGCCCACGTGCCGGCCTACCCGCTGGTCTTCCCCATCTTCTGGGGGGCGTTCGCGGTCTTCCTGCTCGTCGTGATGCGCCACGCGCGGGTGTGGGTGGCGGTCAAGTCCACGGAGCCGCGCGCGCTGCGGAACGTCCCGCGACGGATCGGCGGGCTGATCGAGTACACGATCTTCCAGAAGCGGATGTTCACCGAGCCCAACGTCGCGGTGATGCACTTCGGCCTGTTCCTGGGCTCCACGATCCTGCTCATCGGCAACATCAACTTCGTCACCGGCGGCCTGCCGGAGCTGATCCTCGGCTACCCGCTCAACGGCGCCATCTGGGCGTTCCTGCTGGGGCTCCAGAACGTGATGGCGGTCGCGGCCCTGGCGGCGGCGGCGTACGCGACGTACCGGCGCATCGTGGTCAAGCCGAAGCGACTGATCTCAAGCAGGGTCCACTACCAGGTGCTGGGCTTCATCGCCCTCGTCGTGAGCACCGAGTTCGTGGCGCAGTGGTTCGAGGCGGCCGCCTTCGGCCCGATCAACGGCGCGTTCATCTCGAACTTCTTCGGCGGCTTGCTCGCGGGCCTCGGCCACGACGTGACGAACGGCGCGTTCGTCACCCTGTGGTGGGCCCACGTGTTCGTCCTCGCCGCCTTCCTCGTCTTCATCCCGCACAACAAGCACTTCCACGTCTACACCTCGTTCGTCAACGTCTGGCTCCGCAAGCTCGAGCCCCGGGGCCAGCTGCCCGCGATGGACCTCGAGCGCGAGGACGCGACGTTCGGCGTGCGGACGCTGGCGGACATGGGCTGGAAGGACGTCTTCGACGGGTTCACCTGCACCGAGTGCGGCCGCTGCACCGCCGCCTGCCCGGCCAACCGCACCGGCAAGCCGCTGGACCCCCGGGCGCTGATCATGGGCATCCGTCGCATGTCCGAGGCGGCCGAGGCCGGCATCGACCTCATCCCGAACAGCCCGATCGTCACCGCGACCTACGGCCTCGACGACGCGAAGCCGAGGGAGGAGCTCCTCCTCGCGCCGATCGTGGGCAATGCCATCAGCTACGACGCGGTCTGGGACTGCGTGACCTGCGGCGCCTGCGTCGAGGCCTGCCCGGTGACCATCGAGCACGTCGACAAGATCGTCGGCCTGCGCCGCAACCTCGTCCTCGAGGACTCCAGGTTCCCGCCCGAGCTGACCCCCGCGTTCCGGGGCATGGAGAGCGTCGCCAACCCGTGGGGCCAGCCGCCCAGCGCGCGCCTCGACTGGGCCAAGGGCCTCGCGTTCGACGTCCGGACGGCCGAGGACGTGAAGCGCGCCGGCAAGCTCGACGAGCTCGAGGTCCTCTACTGGGTGGGCTGTGCCGCGGCGTTCGACGACCGCAACAGGCGCGTCGCGCGGGCCGTGGCGACGTGTCTCGACGCGGCGGGGATCAGCTTCGCCGTGCTCGGCCAGGAGGAGGCCTGCACCGGCGACCCGGCCCGGCGCATGGGCAACGAGTACGTGTTCCAGATGCTCGCCTCGCAGAACATCGAGACGCTCAACAAGTACGGCATGGGCGAGCGCACGATCGTCACCGCCTGCCCGCACTGCTTCAACACCATCGGCAACGAGTACGGCCAGCTGGGCGGGACGTTCAAGATCCGCCACCACAGCGAGTACCTCGCCGACCTGGTGCGGACCGGGCGCCTGCGGATCGGCACCGACGGGCTGCCGCAGCGGACGATCACCTACCACGACTCCTGTTACCTGGCGCGGTACAACGGCGTGATGGCCGAGCCGCGCGACGTGATCGGCGCGATCCCAGGCGTGACGATGGTCGAGATGGCCGACCACGGCCGCCAGACGATGTGCTGCGGCGCCGGCGGCGGGCACATGTGGATGGAGGAGAACCGGGGCACGCGGATCAACGCGGCCCGCACGGAGCAGGCGCTCGCCACCGGCGCCGGCACCGTGGCCACGGCCTGCCCCTTCTGCATGGTCATGCTGCGCGACGGCATCGCCGAGGCGGGGCGCGGCGCCGACACTGCCGACGCCGTCTCCTCGGCCGACATCAGCGAGCTCCTCGCGGCGTCCCTCGCGCCGATCCCGGACCGCGTCGTCCCGGAGGGCCGGCGGCTCACGGTCGTCTAGCGGGGCTCGTCGGCACGCGGAGCGGGCCCATCGCCGCCCGCCCGCTCAGGCTGCGGGTCAATCCTTGCCCGCTCAGTCTGCGGGCCGACGGCTGTCCGCCCGCCCCGCGGGACCGATCGCCGTCCGCCCGCCCCGCGGGCGACCGATCGCTGTCCGCTCGCCCCGCGGGACCGATCGCTGTCCGCTCGCCCCGCGGGACCGATCGCTGTCCGCCCGCCCCGCGAGTGACCTGACGCACCGGCGTGTGCGCTCACCCGCCAGCCGAGCCGTGCGAGTGCCCTTCGTGTCCAGTGCCTCGCGAGTCGAGCGGGTGCACGCTGGCGCGTGTCCGTTCACCCGCCTGGCGAAGGGCGCCCCCGCGAGTGGCACGACTCGACCCTCCGGAACCTGCCCTCGGGTGGCTATACACCCGGTGTATAGTTGCCCAACGATGTCCATCTCGCACGCACTCCTGGGCCTGCTCGAACCCGCTCCGCGCCACGGCTACGACCTCAAGCGGCTGTTCGACCGGTACTTCGCGCCGGGTCGCCCGCTGGCCTTCGGGCAGGTCTACGCGACGCTCGGTCGCCTGCAGCGCGACGGGATGGTCGTGGCGGCCGGCACGGACCAGGCGGAGGGCCCCGAGCGCCGGATGTACGCGATCACCGGGCAGGGGAGCGACACGCTGGCCGCCTGGCTGGGCGACCCCATCGAGCCTGAGCCGCACCTCCAGGCGACGCTGTTCACCAAGGTGACCCTCGCGGTGATCACGGGCCGGCCGATCACCCCGCTGCTCGACGCGCAGCGCCACGCCCACATCGCCCGCATGCGCGAGCTGACCGCGCTGCGGCGGACGGCGCCGCTGCCCATGGCGCTCCTCGCCGACTACGCGCTGTTCCACCTCGAGGCGGACCTGCGCTGGATCGAGCTCACGGCCGCCCGCGCGACCGAGCTCGCCAACCAGATCCCGCCGCTGCTCCCCGGCGACGCCGCCGCCGGGGCGAACCTGGAGACCGCCGAATGAATGACGAGCTCGCGCTCTCGATGCCGGCCGCCCCCGCGACCGCCACGCCCGCCGCCTCCGAATTGTTCGCGATCCCGGCCGCCCGCGCCACGGCGATGCCGGCCGCCCGCGCGAAAGCGCTCGCCGCGGCCCGCCCGATGCTCGTGGGCAGCGGACTGACGCGCCGTTTCGGGATGACCGAGGCCCTGCGCGGCATCGACGTGGAGATCCGCCAGGGCGAGATCGTGGCGGTGATGGGCCCCTCGGGGAGCGGCAAGTCAACGCTGCTCCACTGCCTGGGCGTTGCTGACGGTGGCGAGCGCGGGTGCACTGGGCGTGGTGGCGGCCATGCTGCCGCTGGTGCCCCGGATCACCGACACCGACGCGACGCGGTTCCAGTAGGCACCGGCTTCGGGGCTCCGCGGGCGATGGCGAGTCAGCCCTTGAGGCCCTTCCAGCAGGCGGAGCACTGGCGCGAGGTCCAGAGGTTGCCCATGCCGCAGCGGGGGCAGATCGTCATGCCCTCGGTGGACGTGGCCAGCCCGGTGTCTGGGTAGCCCCGCGGTCGTCGGGCGAGGTGGAGGCCCCAGGCGGCGAGGAGCAGGAGCAGGACGACCGCGAGGCCGAGGAGCAGCGGCGTGTCCATGGTGGCGCCCTCCGTCGGCGGCGCCACCTGGACCCCCGCGGCCGGGCGCCTGCCGGACGATGCAGAGCGTAGGCGCCTGGGATCCCGATGTCACCATGGCGGTTGTCCCTATCGCCGGAGCATCTGGTGGCCGGTGACCCGTTGGAGGCACCCTGACGCTGATAGGATGCGGCTGTGACCCACAACGGTCCGATCCTTGGCTCGACGCGGCTCACGGAGGAGCAGCTCCTCCTGCGCGAGGCTGTGCGCGTCCTCGCTGACGAGCGGGTCGCGCCGCGCGCCGCGGCCATCGACCGAGAGGCCGAGTTCCCGGAGGACATGCGCCAGCTCCTCGCTGAGCACGACGTGTTCGCCATCCCGTTCGCGGAGCGCCACGGCGGCCTCGGCGCAGACCTGCTGACGCTCATCCTCGCCATCGAGCAGCTGAGCCGCGCCTGCGCGACCACCGGGCTGCTCCTGGCGGTCCAGTCGCTGGGCGCCATCCCGATCCAGATCGCGGGCACCGAGGAGCAGCAGGACCGCTGGCTGCCCGGGCTCGCCTCGGGCGAGAAGCTGATCGCCTTCGGCCTGACCGAGCCCGACGCGGGGTCCGACCCGTCGGGCGTGAGGACCCGCGCCGCCCGCGACGGCGACGAGTACGTGATCGACGGCGGCAAGCGCTTCATCAGCCACGCCAGCGTCGCCGATTACGTGGTCGTGTTCGCGATCACCAACCCCGAGGCCGAGAAGCCGAGCCGGCGCCTGTCGGCGATCCTGGTCGAGACGGACCGCCCCGGCTTCAAGGTGGCCCGGATCGAGCACAAGATGGGCCTGCGCGGCTCGCCCACGGCGGAGCTCGCGTTCGACGGCCTCCGCGTCCCGGCCGCGAACCGGATCGGCGACGAGGGCCAGGGCTTCGCGATCGCGATGCAGACGTTCGAGCGCTCGCGGCCGGGCATCGCGGCCCAGGCGGTGGGCATCGCCCAGGGGGCGCTCGAGGCGGCCGCCGCCTACGCGAACCAGCGCAAGCAGTTCGGCAAGCCCATCGGCGAGCTCCAGATGATCCAGGCGCTCCTCGCAGACATGGACGCATCGACCGAAGCGGCCCGACACCTGCTGTACACCGCGTGCGACGAGATCGAGGCGGGGAACGCGCACGCCGCCCGGTGGGCGGCCATCGCCAAACTCGTGGCCGGGGACGCCGCGATGCGCGTGACCACCGACGCCGTGCAGGTGTTCGGCGGCTACGGCTACATCGACGAGTACCCCGTGGAGCGGATGATGCGCGACGCGAAGATCACCCAGCTCTACGAGGGCACCCAGCAGATCCAGCGCCTTATCGTCGCCCGGTCGCTCCTCACGCGGAGCTGACGCAGGGGTCCACATCCGCAGGAGCTCCAACCGCGTGCGAATCCTCGTCATGACCAAGCCCGTGCCGGACCCGGCGGCCAATGCGGAGCGGCTGGGGCCCGACCTGCGGCTCGACCGCGCCGCTTCGCCCTCCGTC
>JAJYMP010000147.1 GCA_021786915.1 Chloroflexota bacterium | reverse complement strand
ATCTCGACGGCCCGGTCGCCGGCCGTCACCCGCGCGGATTCGTTGTCGGACGGCCCGTCGTCAACGGCCACGTCGAACAGGTGGAGCTTGCGGTACGTGGCCGCGAGGGCGCCCGCGCGGTCGAACAGGGCGGCCGTGTTGTACGGGCGGTCTGGGTCGCCCGAGGCCTCGGCGTGGGAGCCGGCGAGGACCCAGCAGCCGTGCTCGCGCGCGATGGACTCGAATGGCGCCGTGGTGGGTCCCGGGATCGGTGCTGCCGAGGCGCGGTAGCCCGCGGCCGAGCCGCGGAACTGGACGTACTCGGGGAGGATCACGAGGTCGCTGTCCACCGCGGCCTCGGCGGCCATCGCGGCCGCCCGGGACAGGTTGTCCGCGACATCGTCGCCCGCCTCGAACTGGACGAGGGCCACTCGCATCGTGCGCATGGCGCGATGGTACGAGGACGGAGCGGGCATTGGCAGAGCCGAAGGGGACGGGCCGACTGAAGCGCCGGTGCGTGCCCTCGCGCGACGTGCCGAGACGCAGTGGCGCCCGGCCTCGCCTGGCTCCTACCGGGAGGGCCTGGCCGTGGCGAGTCGCCACAGACTCGATTCGAAGTTCAACCAGCGTGGCCGGCGTCCGATCCCTCGGATTCGCGCCGCGTGTCGCGCTCCCGGCGCCGCGGATTGAGTCTGAGCTGACTCGCGAGGCGTGGCGCGTGCCCGTTTTCGAGTTTGACCCGACCCCCGCTCGCGGGCTACGCTCCGCGTATCCCCGCCGCGGTCCCAGCGCGGGGTGTGATCAGCGCCGCAAGAGGATTCCCTCCCCCGTGGAGAACGGACCTAGTCCAGCCGGCCAGCGTGCCGGCGCCCGCAAGGTCCTCCCCGCCTCCTGACGGTCCGCCGGCCCCAGCGCCGACCCGGCCACCGCTGGCGGAGGACCCGTCAGATCAAGGTGGCCACCATGCGCTTCCTGAGCCGCTGCATCGGCCTGCCGGTGCGCGACCCCTCCGGTGAGCCCCTCGGCACGATCGCCGACCTGATCGTCGCCATCGGGGGCAAGTACCCCCCTGTCACCGGGCTGGTCGTGCGCACCGACGGCCGCCGCATCTTCATCCCGTGGTCCGACGTGGACGCCTTCGACGAGCAGGGCGCCCGCCTCCGCGTCCGCACGATCGACATCGGCAAGTTCCGCCAGCGCGAGAACGAGATCCTGCTCAAGGCCAACCTGCTCGACAAGCAGATCGTCGACATCGAGGGGCGCAAGGTCATCCGCGTCAACGACGTCAGCCTCGACAACGTCGAGGGCCGGCTGCGGCTGGTCGCGGTGGACGTGGGCGCCGCGGGGCTGCTCCGGAGGCTGGGCGTGGAGGGCCCCTTCCGGCGCCTCGCGAAGAACGTCAACTCGTCCATCCCCGAGCGCTACATCGACTGGGAGGACGTGGACCCGCTCGACTCGACCATCGCGTCGGTCCGGCTGCGCGTCCCGCACGCCAAGCTCGCCGAGCTCCACCCGGCGGACCTCGCGTCGATCATCGAGGACCTCGCCCCGCGCGACCGGGTCGGCGTCCTGGCCGCCCTCAACGACGAAGCGCTGGCCGACGTGGTCGAGGAGATGGAGCCCGAGACGCAGGTCGACGTCATGGAGGACCTGACGCCCGAGCGTGCAGCGGACATCCTCGAGGAGATGAGCCCCGACGACGCCGCCGACCTGGTGGCGGACCTGGACCAGGAGACCCGCGACGAGATCCTCGCCCACATGGAGCGCGAGGAGGTCGAGGAGGTCCAAGAGCTGCTGGGCTACGACGAGGACTCTGCGGGCGGTCTGATGACCACCGAGTTCATCGCCGTGGAGGAGCGGCTGACGGCGGGCGGCGCGATCGACCGGCTGCGCGAGCTGGAGCCCGATGCCGAGACCATCTACTACGTCTACGTGCTCGACGACGAGGGGCGGTTGACCGGGGTCATCTCGCTGCGCGACCTGATCGTCGCCCGCCCCGAGACCCCCGTCCCCGAGGTCATGATCCGCGAGCCCAAGGCGGTGAACGTCAACGCCGACCAGGACGAGGTGGCCGAGGTCGTGGCGCACTACAACCTGCTCGCGGTCCCGGTGGTGGACGACGACGGGGTCATGATGGGCATCGTCACGGTGGACGACGCCCTCGACACCGTCATCCCGACCGCCTGGAAGAAGCGCCTCCCGCGCGTGTTCAGCAGGCTGGGGTAGGGCATGGTCGGGCTCCCCCACCGCCCCGAGGGGCGACCGGCGGACACGGCCACGCGCAGCCGCCGCCGACGCCCCAGCGTCGTCCGGCCGTTCCCGCGGCTGCCGCAGTGGCGCGTCCGCATGATCGCGACCCTGGCGGTCCTGGGCCCAGGCCTCGTGTCGGGCTTCGCCGACAACGACGCCGGCGGCATCACGACCTACTCGCTCGCGGGCGCCAACTTCGGCTACGCGCTGCTGTGGGTGATCCTCGCCAGCCAGGTCGTGCTGTTCTTCACGCAGGAGGTCGGGGCGCGGCTGGGCCTGGCGACCGGCAAGGGCCTGATCGAGCTGATCCGCGAGCGCTGGGGCGTCCGATGGACGGTGTTCGCGGCCATGACGATGCTGGTCGCCAACCTGGGGTCCACGGTGGCCGAGTTCGCCGGCATCGGCTCAGCGCTCAGCATCTTCGGAGTCCCCCCGCAGATCAGCGCCGCGATCGCGGCCGTGGTCGTGGTCGTGTTCATCGCGCTCGGCTCGTACCGGCGGGTCCAGTACCTGTTCGTGGTCGTGGGCGTGCTGGTGTCCGGCGCCTACGTCTTCTCGGCGGTCCAGTCCCAGCCCGACTGGACACTCGCGCTCACCAGCATGGTCCACCCGCAACTGACCGCGTCGCCCGTCTACTGGCTTGCGGTCGTGGGCACGGTGGGCACGACGATCACGCCCTGGGGACAGGCGTTCATCCAGTCGTATGTCGTGGACAAGGGCCTGCGCCCCGAAGATCTCCCGTCCAGCCGGGTGGACGTGTTCTTCGGCGCGCTGCTCACGAACCTGATCGCGTGGTTCATCGTCGTGGCCTGCGCGGCGACGCTGTACTCCCATGGCCTCAAGATCAACAGCGCCGCCGATGCCGCCCTCGCGCTGGAGCCGCTCGCCGGCGCGGCAGCTGCGACGCTGTTCGCGCTTGGCCTCCTCGGGGCGTCCTTCCTGGGCCTCGGCGTCGTCCCCATGTCCAGCGCGTACATCACGTGCGAGGCGTTCGGCTGGGAGACCGGCGTCAACTGGAACTGGCGCGAGGCGCCGATGTTCTACGGCCTGCTGGCGTTCTTCATCGGGTTCGCCGCGCTGTTCGTCATGATCCCGGGCCTGCCGCTGATCACCGTCATGTTCCTGGCCCAGGTGCTCAATGCGCTGCTGCTGCCGTTCATCCTGGTGTTCGTGATGCTGCTTGCGGGGGACCGGGACCTGATGGGGCCACTGGTCAGCGGCCGGTTCCTCAAGGCCATCGGCTGGGGCTCCACCGTGGTGCTCGTCGTGATGTCGCTGATCCTGGTGGTCACGAGCTTCATGCCGGCGTCTGCCTGAGGTTCGCGCCTTCCGGGGCGCCGGTCCGATCCGGCCGAGGTGAACGGCCTCGGCCACTCGACGTCGGGCGGCCGAGGCGGATCGATCAGAGCCGCGAGACGGCCCCGGGTTACTTCTTGACGACCTTGACGTAGGCCTCGGTCCCGCCGAGCCAGAGATCTCCGCAGGTGTTCTGGTCATTGGGATCCCAGCACCACCACACGCGCGACCCGAGCTGCACGGTTGCCCAGCCAGTCCCGAAGGTGCCGTTGTAGGCCTGGACGCGCGTGTCGAAGAAGGTCGGGCCGTTCGCGCACTCGTAGTCGGCGCCGACACCGCCCGCGACCAGGGTCTTCCGGCCGATGGACTGGACGACCTGTCCGTCCTGGTGGACCCACATCCCGTCGGGCATGTTCTGGCAATAGAAGTAGCCCTTGACGTCCACGATGCCCATCTTGTCGATGGTCACCGACTGCACGGTCCAGCCGGTCGTCGCTGGGCCTCCCTGAGCGGACGCGGCCGGGACCATCATCGTCAGCGCGATGGCGCTGGCGGCGAGGAGCGCCAACAGACGGCGCATGTGCAACCCTCCCGGGACGCTGTCTTGGCGGATCGGTCTCGCCAGTAGCTCGGCGCGGTCCCGGCGGCACGTGGTTTGGGCCGCGCGTCAGAGCCTCCCGCCGACCGGAAGACGACGGACCGGCGGCATCGTGTCAGGCCGGCCGCAAGTGTCCCGGCTGCGCGCTTGGCAGCGACGCCCGCGGCGAGGGGCTCGAGCTCAGCCGGCGGTCGCCGCGCCAATGGTCTCGCGCCGCCGGCCCTCAAGGAAGGCGCGCTCCGATCGGTTCGGCCCCAGTGCCAGCGCCCGGTCGTGGGCGCCGACCGCCTCGCCGAAGCGCCCGAGCCCGCCGCGGCAGCTCCGTGCGGCCGGAGCCTCGGCGAGGTCGAAGTCGCGCAGCACGCGGATCAGCGTCGCGATGGCGCGTCCATGCTCCTCGCGGAAGACGCGGGCGACGGTGTCGGCCGCGCTGGGCCGGACAGCGTCGGGTTCGCCGGCACCGGGTGTGGAGACAGAGGGCGTCAGGACGTCTCCATGATCGGCCGGATCTTGATCTTGCCGGTCTTGGCGCCGGGGATCCGTGCTGCTGCTTCGATCGCCGCCTCGCGGTCGGGGGCGTCGAGCAGGAAGTACCCGCCGAGGATCTCCTTGGTCTCCGCGAACGGTCCGTCCGTGATGACCCGACGGCCGTCGCGCACGCTGACGGTGGTGGCGTCGGTGACGTCGGCCAGCACCTCGCCGCCGCGCGCCGGCGGCCGAGTCGCGCTGGGGTCGCCACGCGCGGCGGCGTGCGCGGGCGCCGGCCCGGGCCGGGGGCCCGCGGCGCGGCCCGTGCGCGCGGGGGGCGCTCCCGACCCCGACGCGACTCAGCCCGCGAGGGACCAGCGGATCGGGACGCCAGGGCGGGGCCGTCATCGTATGCGACGAACGTGAGTGGCCTCAATCGACAGGAGGGGCGTGACCGACGTCGGTCGTATGACGTCGGGTGATCCTCGGCGCGGCACCGTCCCGAGGGCCGTGGAGGAGGCCGCACTTGCGCTTTCGTGCGAGCATTCGCCCATGGCGTCCCGCAAGGAGATCCTCGAGGTCGGTGGCCGCGAGGTCACGATCACCAACCCGGACAAGCTGTACTTCCCCCGTGCCGGATACACCAAGCTCGACCTCGTCCGCTACTTCCTGGCCGTCGCGGGCGGCGCGCTGACCGGCGTCCGCGGCCGGCCGATGGCGCTCAAGCGCTTCGTCAACGGCGCCGAGAGCGAGCCGTTCTTCCAGAAGCGCGCGCCGGACAATCGCCCCGAGTGGATGCGCACGGCCACGCTCACGTTCCCGTCCGGCCGGACCGCCGACGAGATCGTGGTCGACGAGGCGGCGGGGCTCGCCTGGGTGGCCAACCTCGGCTGCCTCGACCTCAACCCGCACCCGGTCCGCGCCGAGGACGTCGAGCACCCCGACGAGCTGCGGGTGGACCTCGACCCCGTGCCGGGCGTGCCGTGGTCCCAGATCCGCGACGTGGCGATGGTGGTCCGCGAGGCGCTGGCCGAGGTCGGGCTGGTGGGCTGGCCGAAGACGTCGGGCTCGCGGGGCATCCACATCAACGTGCGGATCGAGCCGCGCTGGACGTACCCGCAGGTGCGCCGGGCGGCGCTGGCGCTCGCCCGCGACGTCGAGCGGCGGGCGCCCGACATCGCCACCTCGAAGTGGTGGAAAGAGGAGCGCCACGGGGTGTTCCTCGACTACAACCAGAACGCCAAGGACCGCACGGTGGCATCGGCGTACTCGGTGCGGCCGCTGCCCGACGCGCGCGTCTCGTTCCCGCTGCGCTGGGAGGACGTGCCGGCGGTCGAGGCAGAGGACTTCACGCTCGCCACGGTGCCCGCGCTGTACGCGGAGCGCGGCGACGCCGGCGCCGGGATCGACGAGGCCGTCGGCTCGCTCGAGGCGCTCCTGAAGCTGTCCGCGCGCCACGAGGCCGAGGGACTGGGCGACGCGCCGTGGCCGCCCAACTACGCCAAGCAGGAGGGCGAGCCGCCGCGCGTCCAGCCGTCGCGCAAGCGGCGCGCCGATGCGGACTACGAGGGTCGCGGCAGGGGCGGCGGCCCGCCGCCCGAGGTGGCCGAAGAGCGCGCGAGGGCCGTGGCGGCCGGCGACCGCAACGCCGGTCTGTCGCAGGACTGGGTAGGCACGCGGCCGACTCCCACGGGCCGGCGCCGCTCGTCGATCCCGGTCATCGAGATCGCCCGTGCCGCCTCGAGGGCCGAGGTGCAGGCCGGCTTCGAGCGCTGGGCAGAGCGCCACCCAGAGGCGGCCGGCCACCTCGAGCCCGCCGACGTCCTCACCGACGGGATGCGCGGCCGCTCCTCGCTCTGGTACCGGCTCCGGGTCAACCTCATCCACGTCCCGGAGGCGCTCCGGCCACCGCAGGAGCAGCTCGACCCGGACTACGACCCATTCGCCACCGTGACCGCGCAGGAGCGCGCCGCCTGGGAGGCCGCCATGGCGCAGCGCTCGGCCTCGCGACGGCGGGCTCGACCGGACAGCCGCTAGTATCCCGCCCGGGACCCTCGCCGCGCGCCGGCGGCTGAGTCGTGCTGGGGTCGCCACGCGCAGTGGCGTGCGCGAACGCCGACCCGAACCGGGGGTCCGCGGCGTGGCCCGTGCGCGCGGGGGGCGCTCCCGACCCTGACGCGACTCAACCCAGCGAGGGACCGGCGGATCGGGACGCTAGGGGCCGCGCCCGCCGCGCCACCAGTCGTCGCCCGAGGCCGCGGCGGCGAGGATCATGCCGTCGCGCAGCCCCTCGGGCACGACCGTCACCCGATCGAGCTGGTAGTGGTCGAGGACGGCCGCGACGATGAGCAGCCCGGGCGGCAGGATCGCGACCCGCCTCGGATCCTCGCCGCTGCGCCTGGCGAGCTTCGCGGACGGCACCGCGAGCAGTTCCGCCGCTTCCTGGCGCAGCGCGGCGACCGTGAGCACCTGGAGCCCTTCGCGGCCCTTCGTCCGCTCGAGGCCGGCGAGGTTGTGGGCCGAGCCGCCGGTCGCGAATGCCCGCGCCGGCGCACCTGCCGGGGCCGCAGCCAGCGCCCGCCCGATGAGCGTGCCGCCGAGCGCCCAGGAGAGGGCGTCGGGCGGATCGCCGACGAGCGACGCGCCGAGCAGCGCCGCGCCCACAGGCAGGGAGGCGGAGGCGAGCGCCTTCCTGCCCTCGCAGACGGTCAACTCCGTCGAGGCGCCGCCGGAGTCGATCAGCAGCTGCGGCCCCGCCTCCGCGAGCCGGTGGACCACCCCGGCGAACCCGAGCTGCGCCTCCCGCTCCCCCGAGAGCACCCGCACCGCCAGGCCGGCCTTCTGCCCGAGCCGCTCGACGAGCGCGGGCCCGTCCGATGCACGGCGAAGCGCCTCCGTTGCGCCGATGACGACCCGATCGGCGCGCTTGTGGGCAACCGCCACGTAGCCCAGAAGGAGCGCCTCGAGCTCGTGCGCAGCGTGTTCGCCGATGTGGCCCTTCCGGGCGACCCGCCGCCCGAGCTCAATGAGCTCGCCGTGCTGCTCGATGCGCTCCACGACGCCGGCATCGGGCGGGCCGGACGGCACACCGACGAGCAGGTGGATCGTGTCGCTGCCGATGTCGATCGCGGCGATCGCACCCTCGACGCGCTTCATGCCCGGCCCTCCTTCGCGGCGGCTCGCGGGATGCCGCCGGGTCCCTTGGCGGCATCGGCCAGCCGCCTCGTGCCGATCGAGGACGGGACGACCGTCAGGCAGCCTGCGGCCACCACCGCGGCCGCGATCGCCGGCGAGAGATGGCCCGTCGCGAGTCCGAGCGACGCGGCAGCCGCGGGGAGGCCGAGCTGTGCGGAGGCGGCGAGCCCGAACGGGACCTTGGGTTCGGGCGCCGCGGCCCAGGCGCCTGCGACATGGATCGCGACCGCGGCAACCGCCAGCGCCACAGCGAGCGCGAAGGCCGCGGGCGCGCTCGTCAGGGCGCGGAAGTCGAGCTCGGCGCCGAGGAGCACGAAGAACGCGGGGACGAAGAAGCCCTCGGCGATGCCGGACAGCTGGACCTCGAGGCGCTCCGGCTCGCGCAGCTGGGCGAGGACGAGGCCAGCTCCGAACCCCGCGAGGAGCGTTGAGCCGCCCGTCCGATCCGCGACGATCGAGAGGATGAGCAGCAGCAGCAGCGTGACGCGCAGCTGCAGCGCCCAGCCGCGGGAGCGCGACCGTTCGCTGAGCGTGCGCTCCCAGCCGGACCGCTCGATCCAGCGGCCGCCCGCGAGCGCCGCGACGGTGACCAAGACGATCACGGCGTCGCCCGCGAGCGCAGCCGGGATCCGCTCGGGACCGATGAGCGTGAGCGGCATCAGCAGCACCGTCATGGCGTCGGCGAGCGGGATCCAGGCCAGCAGCATCGCCATCTTCGGTCCCAGCAGCCCGCGCTCCTCGAGGATCGGGAAGGCGACGGCGGCGGAGCTGCCGGCGAGCAGGATCGGGAACAGCGCGATCGGCGCCAGCGGTGCCAGCAGCGCCCGGATCGCGAGACCGGCGACGACGGCGAGGACGACGACGATAGCGAACGCGATGACGGCGGCACGGGCGCCGCCCGCGAGGCCGGACCCCCGGAGCTGGACGCGCGACCCGGCCACGAGCATGAGCATCACGAAGCCCAGCGAGTACAGGAATTCATTCGTCGGCGAGCCGGAGTCGATGATGCCGAAGCCAGTCCTGCCCAGGACGGCGCCTGCGATGAGCTCGCCGACGACTGCGGGCAGGAGCGGGCGCCCGCCAGCGGCGACGAGGGGGCCGACGAGCCCTGCGAGAACGACGACGATCAGCGTCTCGAACACAGTTCACCGCTTGCAGCCGGGCGGGCGGAAGTGGCCGCGGGCCGGATCATCGCACGCGACCGTCGGGAAGCGCCGGCCCGTTGACACGCAAACGAGTGCGGACACGTGGCGCGAGCACCCGTCGACTCGATGCGGCAGCCGACATCGTCGCTGGATGCCGGAGAACGACCGCCCTGCGGGCGGGCGCCGAACGAGAGCCGCCGCGAGCGGTGCGGGCAGCGAGACGGCCCTCGGGGAGCCCGAGACAGCTGACGGTGTCTCGCCCGCCGTCGCCACCGCCGACGGGCGGACCGCTGCCCGTCGTAGACCGCCGAACCCGCTGGTGGCGATGCTCAGTCGTGAGCGCAACCCGCTGCGCAGGGCCATCGCGATCCTCGGGCCGGGCTTCATCACGGGCGCGTCGGATGACGATCCATCGGGCATCGGGACGTACGCGCAGGCAGGCGCGACGTACGGCTACGCGACGCTGTGGATGACCCTCGCGATGCTGCCCATGATGTCCGCCGTCCAGTACATCTGCGCGAAGATCGGGATGGTCAGCGGCCGCGGGCTCGCCGGGGTCGTGCGGGAGCACTACCCGCGAGCCGTCCTCTACCCCGCGGTCCTCGCGATGGTCGTGGCGAACACGATCAACGCCGGCGCCGACATCGGCGCCGTCGCGGCGGCGATCGGGCTGATGGCCCCGATCCCGCCTGCCCTGGTCGTCGTGCCCGTCGCCCTCGGGATCCTCGTGCTGCAGGCGTTCGGCTCGTACGCGCTGATCGAGCGCACCTTCAAGTGGCTCACCCTGGCACTGCTCGCGTACATCGGATCGGCGCTGCTCGCCCGGCCGCAGGTCGCCGACGTGCTGCGCGGCACGCTCATCCCCACGATCCGACCCGGCGCCGCGTTCATCGCCATGCTCGTCGCCCTGCTGGGCACGACGATCTCGCCGTACCTCTTCTTCTGGCAGGCGAGCCACGAGGTCGAGGTCGAGGTCGACATGGGGCGCCATCGCCTGTGGCAGCGCAAGGGAGCCACGAGCAAGGAGCTCAAGTACGCGCTGTGGGACACCCTGGCCGGGATGGTGTTCTCCGAGATCGTGGCGTACTTCATCATCATGGCCACTGCCGCCACCCTGTTCGTGCACGGCAAGACCAACATCGGCTCCGCCACGGAGGCGGCCCAGGCGCTGCGGCCCATCGCCGGCGACGCAGCCGCGGTGCTGCTCGCCGTGGGGCTTATTGGCGCTGGGGCCCTCGCGATCCCGGTCCTCACCGGTGCCGCCGCGTACGGAGTCTCGGAGGCGTTCGGGTGGAAGTCCGGGCTCAACCGCCATCCGACGAAGGCGCCCCAGTTCTACGCCGTCATCGCCGTCGCAACGGTGGTGGGGGCAGCCATCAACTTCCTGGGCATCAACCCGATCGACGCGCTCGTCATCACGGCCGTCATCAACGGCCTCCTCGCGCCGCCGCTCCTGATCCTGGTCATGACCGTCGCGAACAACCCGGACGTGATGGGCGGCCGGACGAACGGACGCTGGCTCAACGTCATCGGCTGGGTGACGACGGCCATCATGGGCATCGCCGCGATCGCCCTCGTCGTGACGACGGTCGCCGGATGACGCATCCGCCTCCCGCTCGAACGGCAGCCGCCGGAACAGCCGCCCCAAGAACGTCCTGGGCTGGGCGATGACCGCGATCATGAAGGTGGCTGCCGTCGCAGCGATCGCGCTTCTCCTCACGGGGCGCGACTGAGCGGGCAGGCGGGCGCGGACGCTGAGAGCCCCGCGCCCGACCGCACGAGCGGGAGGGATGTACGCTCGCACCCACCCGTGCCTATCGAGGGTCATGTGACCGTCACCGCTGCCCCCGCCCCCGCTGGTGGCAACACCAGCACCTCCGAGACCGGCCGTGGATGGCTCCGCGAGCCGATGCTGCTGGCCGTCGTCGCCGTCGCGGTGGCGTACGGGCTCCTCTCGTTCCTGCTGCCGCATCCGTTCCCGTCATTCGACGAGGCGAAGTACCTCGCGATCGGGCAGAACGCCCTCGCGGGCCGCGGGCCCGTGACCGCGTTCGGCGACAACTTCCTGCCGCACTCCCCGTTCTGGCCGATGCTGTTCGCGGCGCCGAAGGTCGCGCTCGGACTCGACGTCTGGACCTGGGGGTACCTCCTCAACGCGGCGGCCGGCACGGGCGTCCTCCTGCTCGCGGCGCGGTTCGCGCTCCGCTTCGGGCGTCTGGCCGCCCTGCTGACCGTGCTGGTCCTCGCCGACTGGCTGGGCCTGTTCGGCCTCGCGCGCACCGCTCGCCTCGACGTGCCGGAGGGCGTCCTCGCGCTCCTGTACCTCGCGGTGGCCTGGTCCGCGATCGAGAGCGGCCTCGTCCGGCGGGGGATCCTCGCGGGCACCCTGTTCGCATGGGCGTTCCTGACCAAGGAGGCGTCCCTCGTCCTGCTGGCGGCGCCGTTCTTCGCCGCCATCGCGACGCGGCACCCCTCTGACCGGATCGCGCGCGCCGCCGGGCTCGTGCTCCTGCCGGTCGTGCCGCTCGTGTCCTGGTGGTTCGCGTGGTACGCGGGCAAGACGGGCAAGGTGTTCGCGCTCGGCCTCCCCTCGAGCGCGATGCTCGCGCTTGCGGCCGTGCTGGTGCTCCTCGCGGTGGCCCTGCTGGTCCTGGGCTGGGCCGGCCGGAGCGAGGCGGCCGGCCGCGGGGCGGGCCTGGCGATGCGGCTGCGCGGCGCCAACGCGGCGGTCGACGCGCGCCTCGCCGATCGGCGGGTCGCCCACGTCGTCGCGACGGTGCTCACCGTCGCCTGGATGATCGCCTTCCTGGTCGCCTTCTCGCGCTCCGAGGTCCAGGCGGGGCGGCCGCTCCTCGACCTCCCGAACGTGGCCCGCTGGGTCCGGACCTGGACCTCTGACCTGTGGCCAGTCGCGGTGGCGGGCGTCGGCGGCCTCGCGCTGCTGGCGGGCGTGGTCCGCGGCGACGACCGCCCCGTCGAGCTGCTGACAG
>JAJYMP010000352.1 GCA_021786915.1 Chloroflexota bacterium | reverse complement strand
GTGCTCGACTGGGCGCGCGGCGCGGAGGGCATGACCGACGGGCTGGTCGACGTGGCGATGCTCGACGCGCGACTTGCCGCGGAGGCGGGAGGGGATGCCTCGCGCCCGCAGAGCGCCAGCCGGCGCTGGTCGATCGAACGCGGGCCCCGGGCCAGCACGATCCGCCGGGAGCCCGGCGTCCGCTTCGACCTCGACGGCGTCGCCAAGGGCTGGCTGGCCGACCGCGCCCTGGCCATCACGTCGGGCCGCTCCGCGATGGTGGACGCCGACGGCGACATCGCGCTGCGCCTCGCGCCCGGCGACGCGTGGGGGATCGCGGTCGCGGACCCGCGCGGGGACGGCGCCCTCCTCGGCGTCCTCCAGTTCTCTGCGCAGGAGCCCAGCCGGCTCGGCGTCGCGACCTCGGGGACCAGCGTGCACCGCTGGACCCACGAGACAGGGGGCACCCACCACCTGATCGACCCGCGCACGTGGCACCCGGCCGCGACCGACATCGTCCAGGCGACGGTGGTCGCGGGAACGGCACGCGAGGCGGAGGTCCTCGCCAAGACCGCGGTCATCGCGGGCTCCGGGCGCGCCTTCCGCCTCCTCGACCGGCCGGGCGTCCTGGGCGCCCTCGTCCTCACCACGCGCGGCGAGGTCTGCGCCACCCCGGAGATGCTGCGATGGCTCGCGTGACCTACCGCGGGATGGACCCGCGGACGAATCTGGTCCGGTTCGGGCTGCCGACGGTCGCCGCCGGGATCGTGCTGGGCGCCACGCTCCCGCGCGCCGTGTCGGGGGTGCTGGCCGCCGACCCGTCGAGCCTGCCGTGGCTGTTCGAGCGGTCGTTCGCGTTCATGGCCTACATCGCGGTGACGCTCTCGGTCGTCTACGGGCTGCTGCTGTCCACCAACGTGCTCGGCGCGATCGCGCACCGCCCGGTCAACTTCACGCTCCACCAGGACCTCGCGGCCCTCGGCCTGGGCATGGCGGGGATCCACGGCGCGCTGCTGGGGCTCGACGCCTCGATGCCGTTCAGCCTCGCGCAGATGCTGGTGCCCGGCGCCGCCCCCTACGCGCCGCTCGCGGTGGGCGTGGGCCAGGTGTCGCTCTACCTGATGGCCCTCCTGACCGCGAGCTTCTACGTCCGGCGGCACATCGGGCAGCGCGCCTGGCGGACGCTCCACTACGTCACGTTCCTCGCGTTCGCCGGCGCCACCGCGCACGGCATCGCGGCCGGCACCGACAGCGGGGCGCCGTGGGCGCGCTGGGTGTACCTGGTGTCGATGTCCGTCGTCGCGTTCCTGCTGGCGTACCGGATCGGGCTGTCGGTCGCCGAGCGTGCCGAGGCTCGTCGCCGCGAGGCGGCGGCCTACTAGCCCGCCGGCCCAACGTCGGGCAGGGCTCGCCCGCCCGCGGCGCCGCGACTCTCCGGCCCGCGACGAAGCTCCCATCGCCGCCCCACGGTGCTTCGGCGCAGGACTCCGCTCCCAGAGCCTGCCGGCGGCGATAGGAGCGGATCCGGCCAGCCCCTCGTGCACGAGCCCGGGGCTGGCCGTTTCATAACCGCCACGAGGCGCGGTAGCAGCGGATCCGGCCGTCCGCCGTGGACGGGCCAGCAGCCCCTCGTTGAAGGCGAACCGCACTCAGCCCGGATTGACGCACCAGTCGACCCCGTGCCGGACCAGGCTCCGTCGCTCGGCCCCGCTCGCGAGGGCGTCAAGCTGGATCATCGGCACGCCGGTGGCGGTGGGGTGGAGGTGCACGGTGTCGAAGCCGAGGAACCCGGTCCAGCCGGAGATGTCGGCTCGGAACCGCACGCCGACCACCTCCGCGCCCGCGTGCCGGGTCGTGACCGCCTCTCCGCGGGCTGGCGGCTGCGGCCGAGTACGATGGCCGCATGCCCGAACCCGTGACCACCCTCCCGTTCACCGACAATCCGGAGGCCGACGCCCTGCTCGCATCGAGCCCGCTGGCCCTGCTCGTCGGCTTCGCGCTCGACCAGCAGGTCACCGTCCAGAAGGCGTTCTCCGGGCCGCTTGAGCTCCTGCGGCGCACGGGCTCGCTCGACGCGGCGGCGATCGCGGCCATGGACCCGACCGAGCTCGAGACCGTCTTCCGGACGCCACCGGCGCTCCACCGCTTCCCGGGCATGATGGCCGGCCGGGTCCGCGAGCTGTGCGCCGCCGTAGCGTCCGAGTACGGCAACGACGCGTCGATGGTGTGGCGCGGGGCGAAGGACGCTCGCGACCTGCGGGGACGGCTCAAAGCCCTGCCGGGCATCGGCGAGGCGAAGTCGACGACGATCATCGGGGTGCTCGGGCGGCGGTTCG
Source organism: Chloroflexota bacterium (assembly GCA_021786915.1). Next base: position 9,780 of record JAJYMP010000352.1, on the reverse strand, counting down.
GTGTGCGACCCTCGGGCTGGGAGGCCGAGGCGCCCAAGGAGCCCACGCTCGCCGACGTCGACACGGCCGAGGCGCTGGCCGCCTACCAGGCCGGCAAGCGGGCGCGCAAACTCGACGCCCGGGCCACGGGCGGTCGCCGGTGAGCACGACCGACATCCTCGCCGTCGGGGCGACCATCGCCGGGCTGACGATGGCCTTCTCGCCGGTCCTCCAGATCCGGCGCATGCGGCGGACCCGCTCGTCCCATGACGTCTCGCTGCAGTACCTGGGGCTCCTGTGCCTCGGGTTCGTGCTGTGGGTCGCCTACGGCGTGTCGATCCCCAACTGGGTGGTGGTCGGGACGAACATGGCGTCGCTCAGCGTGATGGTGGTGACCATCCTGGTGGCGCTGCGGTACCGCCGCGGCGGTTCCCGTCGCGCCGCCGCCGGGCTCGCCCTCGAGGCGGGCCCGAAGCCGGCGCCCGGCGACGTGGCCGCGGAGGGCGAAACGGGCTGACGCCCGGTCCGGCGCGACGACGGGTTGTGCCGGCGAGCAGGGGCCCGGAGGCGGCTGGGCGGCGAACGCCGTCGGCTCAGCGAACCACGAGCGTGCGGAACAGGTGCTCGAGCGTCGCGGCCGGGTCGGCCGTGAGCCCGGTGTGGATCTCCGAGGGCTGGATCATGGTCGAGGACGGCGAGGCCAGCCAGTGCCAGCGCTCGGGCGCGGACAGGGCGGCGATCGGGCCCGCCCCGGGGTCGCCGGCAGCGATCCGCTCGATCGTCGCGAGGTGCTCGCGGATCGCCTCCGGGTCGCAGTCGGGTGACATGGCCACCAGCAGCGCCTCGTCGAGCAGCGTCCGGGCGCCCAGGAACCGGCCTGCCCGTGAGTGCAGGACGATGCCCGCGTTGAACGCCTCCCCGCGCTCCACGCGGGGCATGATCCGCACGATCGCGTACTCGAACGGGTGGCGGACGGCGGCGGCCCCGGACGCGGCGGCCCCGGACGCGGCGGCCCCGTTAGGCGGCACGGACACGCTCCGCCTCCTCCACGAAGCCGCGGCGGGCGTCGAGGCGCGTCGCGAGGTAGTCGACATAGGCCCGGCGGTGCGAGGCGGGATCGGGCAGGCCGTGCTCCGGCGGGAGCCAGTCGTCCGGGATGGAGGCGGCCAGTGTCTCGAGCACCGACCGGTCGAGCTGCCCGCCCAGCCGCACGTCCGCCGCCTCGATGGAGCCCGCGAACGGCAGCAGCACGTGGTCGCGGATCTGGACGAACGGTCGACGGGCGTGCTCGTCGGGGTGCGCCCAGGTGTGGTGGACGTACAGCGCCGAGCCGTGGTCGATGAGGTGCAGGCGCCGGTGCCAGACGATCAGGTTGGGGTTGCGCGCCGTCCGGTCGACGTTGGTCGTGTACGCGTCGAGCCAGACGACGTCAGCGGCGAGCTCCGGGTCCGGCCGCGGGCCGACCGCGGGCGCGAACGCGAGCGCACCGGGCAGGAAGTCGAGCCCGAAGTTCGTCCCGGCCGACCTCGCGAGCAGCTCGCGGATCTCGCCGTCCGGCTCGGCCTTGGCCAGCGCCCCGTCGAGCTCCACGAGCACGAGGTCGGGCACCGGCAACCCGAGGTGGCGCGCGATCTCGCCTGCCAGCAGCTCCGCGACCAGGGCCTTGCGCCCATGCCCGGCGCCGAGCAGCTTGACGACGTACAGCCCGTCGTCATCGGCCTCGACGAGCGCGGGCACCGACCCGCCCTCGCGGAGGGGCGTGACGTAGCGGGTCGCGGTGACAGTGCGGAGCATCGCGGCGAGTGTACGGCCGCTGCGCTTGCGGACCAGCGCGTTCCGGCCTATGGTTGCTCATGCAACTACTAGCGACGGGGCGTCACCCAATGGATCCACAGACCCTCGCGGCCCTCGACCGCAGCCAGCTCATCGACCTCACGACCACCGGCCGGCAGTCGGGCCAGGCCCGTCGGATCGAGGTCTTCCTCCACAACCTCGACGGGCGCCTCGTGATCAGCGGCGTCCCGTCGCGTGAGCGCACGCGGGCGTGGCTGCGCAATGTCGAGGCGAATCCGTCGGTCACGCTCCACCTGAAGCAGGGGCTCCAGGCGGACGTGCCGGCCACGGCGCGCGTGGTGACCGATCCGGAGGAGCGGAAGCGGCTCCTCGTGGGTGTCGCCGCCAACTGGGGGCGCACGGACCTCGACGTGATGCAGGCGTACAGCCCGCTGATCGAGCTCTCGGTGGAGGGCTATCCGCGATAGGCGCCGGCGCTCTTCGGGCCATCGGCGCGGCTTCGCCCCGCCGATGGCCCGATTCGCTCCCACCTACGGTTGAGGCCGGTATTCGCGACGGGCATCCCCCGTCCCGGGGCCGATTCGCCCCCACCTACGGTTGAGGGCGGTAAGCGATGCGATCCGGCGCTCCTTTACCGCTGTGACCCGTATTTGGTGCAGGCGTCGTGCCGCGGGGGCACGCCGCGGACCCGGGGCGAGGCACGCCGCGGGCCGAGCAGCCGAGCCCCCGGCCGCGGGTCGCGAGGCGCGCCCTCCCGGATGCGCTACGATCCGGCCACGATGCGCCGTCCGAGACTCCTCCGATTCCCGATCGGGCTCTAGCCGAACAGGGTCGGCACCGCCGACACGGCTAGAGCCGCTGGCCACGATCGCCCAGGATCGAGGAGCCCTCCTATGCCCGCGCCTGCATCGAACCCTTCCCGCGCATCCCGATCGGCCGACTTCGGCCAGTGGTATCTCGACGTCGTCCGCGACGCCGAGCTCGCGACCTATGCGCCTGTCCGGGGCTGCATCGTCGTCCGCCCGTACGGCTTCGCGCTGTGGGAGCACGTCCGCGACGCGCTCGACCGGCGGATCAAGGAGACCGGCCACGAGAACATCTACCTGCCGCTGCTCGTGCCCGAGAGCCTGCTCGAGACGGAGGCGGAGCACGTCGAGGGGTTCAGTCCGCAGGTCGCCTGGGTCACCCGGGGCGGCACCGACGAGCTCGCGGAACGCCTCGCAATCCGCCCGACCTCGGAGGCGATGGTCGGCGCCGTCTACCGTGACCTGATCCAGAGCTACCGGGACCTGCCCGTGCTGGTGAACCAGTGGGCGAACGTGGTCCGCTGGGAGCTCCGCACCCGGCCGTTCCTGCGCACCACCGAGTTCCTGTGGCAGGAGGGCCACACGTTCCATGCCACCGCGCGCGAGGCCCGCGAGGAGGCGGAGCGGATGCTTGGCGTGTACCGCGAGATCTGGCACGACTGGCTCGCGATCCCGACGATCAAGGGTCGCAAGAGCGAGGCGGAGAAGTTCCCGGGCGCCGAGGTGACGATGACCGGCGAGGCCCTGATGGGAGATCGCCGCGCCCTGCAGATGGGCACCAGCCACGACCTCGGCTCGAACTTCGCCCGCGCCTTCGACATCCGCTTCCTCGATCGCGACAACGAGCGGCGGCACCCCTTCGGGACGTCGTGGGGCTTCTCGTGGCGGACGATCGGCGCCGTGATCATGGTCCACGGCGACGAGCGCGGCCTCGTGCTGCCGCCACGGATCGCGCCTCTCCAGGTCGTCGTCGTGCCGATCTGGCGAACCGAGGAGGAGCGGGCGGCCGTCGAGGCTGCCATCACCCCGGTGGAGGCTGCGCTCCGGGCGCAGGCCGTCTTCGGCGACCAGCGCATCCGCGTGCGGGTCGATCGGCGCGACGACGTGACGCCCGGCTACAAGTTCAACGACTGGGAGCTGCGCGGCGTCCCGGTCCGGATCGAGGTCGGGCCACGGGACGTCGCGGCGGGCACGGTCGTGGTGGCCGAGCGGTTGCCTGCGACCGACGGCACGAGCGCGAAGGCGTCGGTGACGCTCGATCAGCTGCCGGTCGACGTCGCGGCGAGGCTGGAACGGATCCAGGCACGCCTGCTGGAGCGGGCCACAACGCTCCAGCGCGCGAACACGCACCGGGTCGCCGGCTGGGACGAGCTCGTCGCCGTGAACGCCGAGCAGGGCGGCTTCCTCGTCGCCGACTGGTGCGGTTCGGGCGCCTGCGAGCGCGAGGTCCAGACGGCAACCGGAGCCACGCTGCGCGTCCTCCCCTTCGACGGCGAGGTCCCGGAGCTCGAACCCCCGACCGTCTGTGCCCGATGCGGTGCGCCGGCTTCGGAGACGGCGGTGTTCGCTCGCGCCTACTGACGGGGCGGTGGTCCTGTGAGCTGACGGTTCGACGGCGAGCCGACGGGGGGTGGGGAGGGCGCCCCTGGTCGGGCCTGCGTTCGGCCGCCGGTGCTCAGGCCGGCTCGGCCTCGATCAGCGCCCGCAGCCGCTCCAGCGCGCCCGGCAGGCCCGCATCGAGCTTGCGCTCCACCTCGCGCGCGACGAAGCCGAGGAACGGCGGCGTCGCCAGCTCCACCTCGACCGTGGCCTCCGTGCCGCCCGCCCCGGCGTCCCGAAGCGACACCGCGACCGTGACGCCGAGCGGCCCGCCAGACCCGTTCATCACGAGGCTCGCGGGGGGCACGAGCTGGGTGACGGCGGCGATGACCTCGGCCCCGGCGGCGGCGGAGGACAGGCGGAGCCGGGCTCGGCTGCCCACGGCGAGCACGGGGTCGAGCATCTCTGCGCTGACCACCTCGGGCATCCAGCGCGGCAGGTCTGCGACCCGCGTGGCCACGCGGAAGACGAGCTCGGGAGGGTAGGGGAGCGCGACCGACGCGCTGATCCGGCCCACCTCAGCAGTCCGGCTCGGTGAGCCGCTCGACCAGGGTGTCGAGCTCTGACTCGCTGAGGCCTCCCGAGCGCAGGAGCGCGCGTGCCCCGCCATGGACGTCGCGCAGATGGTCCACGGCCGACGCCATGAACTCGGGCGGGCTGTCGACGACCAGGGGCTGGTGGCGCCAGTCTCCGGGCGGGATCGTGTCGTTGGGGATCGCGAAGTAGCCGGCCGAGAGCGCGTAGTCCGCGATGACCACGTCGTCGGCGACGCCCGCGAGGGACAGGAGCACGGCGATCGTGATCCCGGTCCGGTCCTTGCCGGCGGCGCAGCCGATGACGGCGGGCAGGCCGTCGGGCTCGAGCAGGGCGCGGGCCACCTCGACCAGCTGCGGCAGGCGCTCGTCGAGCACGTGGCGGTACATGCCGGCCAGGCCGCTGTGCGGCGTGGGGTCGTCCACCAGCAGCGCGATGTGGCGGTAGCGCACGTCCGAGTGGGCGGCGAACACGTTGGGCGAGAGCGTCAGCTCGTCCGGCCAGCGCAGGTCGATGACCTGGCGGATGCCGATCTCGCACAGCTCGTCGATGGCGTGGGTCGGCAGCTTGGTGAGCTCGTCCGAGCGCAGCAGCGTGCGCCAGCGGGTGCGCCGGCCGTCGGCCGTCGGGTAGCCCCCGACGTCGCGGACATTGCGGGTTCCATGGATGGGCAGGTGGCGGCGGGGGTCCTTGACGGGCATCGCCGCAAGGGTAACCCGAGCGCGCGATCCGGGCGGACGCGTGTCGGGGCGGACGCGCGTCACGGGCGCAGCAGGTCGTCACGGGAAGCAGGGCGACGGCGCCAGCGGCCGGAAGGAAGCCGGGCCAGGACGGCTGTGCCCGCGCACCACCCATGCCCCATTCGGTGCCCGGGCGCGTGAAGATCGGGGGACCCCGCTCGGGGCCCGCGGCCCGCCCCATCCGGTGGATGTCCCGACCTCGGCGGTCGGGGTACGTTGTGCCCATCGAGACGGACCGCCAACATTCGGACTTCGTGGGGCGGCGCGTCGTTCTCCCGGCGGGATGTCGGGCGGCGGCGGAGCTCCTGATCTGTCCTCTCAGGCGGTCCGTTTCTGCTTGTCCGGGTGCCGGAGGGCGCGCTCTGGCCTCCTGCCCTGGCGCTGGCCGCTAGCGCGGTCGGCCCTCGAAGGCCCGCTTGACGGCGCTCACGAGGGCCTGCGCCGTGCCAGCCGACCACGCCGCCGTCGCCGCCTCGTGGGCCACTCGTATCGGGAACGGGAGGGCTGAGCGGAAGTCGATCTCGGCGTGGAGCCGGGTGCCCGAGCCGCGCGTGTCGAGGGTCAGCACCAGCCGCCGCTCGAGCGATCCTTCGCTGGCGACACGGACCTGCCGATGGGGCGGACGGTGCTCGACGACCTCCCAGTCGCGCATCCGGACCACGCCCAGGAGACTCGTCCGAATGCGGTACCGCGTTCCGGCGCGGGTGGGGCCCGACGAGGCGACGTCCCGGACGCCGGGCAGCCAGCGGGGCATGCCCTCGAGATCGTCGAGGAGCTGCCAGACCTCGTCTCGGGAGGCGCCGACAAGCGCTTCCCCGGCCACGCGTCGCATCGCGCCCAGTATCGCGCGGCGGAACCCCCATCGTTGGCAGCGCATCCCCGCGGCGTTGCCCGACGGCCCGCCCGGCCCCCGCACGCGGAGTTGCGGGACGATGCCCGGAGGGTGACGACGGGTCCCGTGGCCCCAATGCGTGGCACGCATCGATCTTCGTGTGCGGCCGGGGCGTCGATGCCCGGCACGCATCATGAGGGCCCGCGGCCGGGCCGGGTGGGCGGCAGCTCCGTCTGCCTGATGCGCGCGGGGCATCACAATGACGCGAGGTGCTCGCCGTTGATGCTCGCCCCGCATCGCGGCGTCCGGGAGCGCCGGTGCGCCGCCGCTCGATCGCCGGGGCCCGAACCGCAACCCAACTACCACCGCCACGGCCCCTGCTCTTCGACACTTCGGCTCGTATCGTCGGCGCCCCGGTCCCTGACGACGAGGACGCCCAGATGGCCCTGTCGCGCACGCTGTACGAGCCCTCGACCGAGCACGACGCGTGCGGGTTCGGCTTCGTGTGCGACATCGCCGGACGGCCGTCCCACGCGATCGTCCGCGACGCGCTCACGGTCCTCGTCAACCTCGAGCACCGGGGCGCCTCGGGGTCGGAGCGCAACACGGGTGACGGCGCCGGCATCCTCGTCGGGGTGCCGCACGCGTTCTTCGCCGCGGCGGCGCGCGAGGCCGGGTTCGCGCTCCCCGACGCGGGCTACGGCGTGGCCAGCCTGTTCCTCCCCCGCGACGAGCCCAGCCGCGAGGCGGTGTGCGCCACATTCCGCGCGACCCTCGCCGCCGAGCGCCTCGAGGTCCTGGGCTGGCGCGAGGTCCCCACGGATCCCCGGGGCCTCGGCGATGCGGCCCTCGCCTCGATGCCCGTGATGCGCCAGGCGTTCGTCGCGCGGTCGGCGGACCTGCCGGCCGGCGAGGATGCGGACCTCGCGTTCGACCGCCGGCTGTACGTTGCGCGGCGGCTGGTGGAGAAGGCGGTCCAGCGCAGCGCCCTCCCGGGCCGCGGCGAGTTCTACGTCCCGTCCATGAGCTGCCGGACGGTCGTCTACAAGGGGATGCTCAACGCGTCCCAGCTGCTGACCTTCTACCCGGACCTGCTCGACGAGCGGCTCGCGTCGGCGGTCGCGCTGGTCCACTCGCGCTTCTCCACCAACACCTTCCCGTCCTGGGCGCGGGCGCACCCGTACCGCTACATCAGCCACAACGGCGAGATCAACACGCTGCGCGGCAACGTCAACTGGATGTTCGCCCGGCAGTCGTCGCTGCGCTCGTCGGTCTTCGGCGAGGACCTGCGCAAGGTGCTCCCCGCCGTGGACACCGAGGGCTCCGACACCGCGATCTTCGACAACGTGCTCGAGCTCCTGCACCTCGGCGGCCGGCCGCTCGCGCACTCGATGGCGATGATGGTCCCCGAGCCCTGGAGCCGAGACGAGTCGATGCCCTCGGCGCGCAGGGCCTTCTACCAGTACCACTCGTGCCTCATGGAGCCGTGGGACGGCCCGGCGTCGCTCGCGTTCACGGATGGCGTCCGGATCGGCGCCACTCTCGACCGCAACGGCCTCCGCCCCGGCCGCTACTACGTCACCCGCGACGGGCGCGTCGTCATGGCGTCCGAGGCGGGCGTGCTCGACATCCCGCCCGCGGACGTGGTGTCGAAGGGCCGGCTGCGCCCCGGCCGCATGTTCCTCGTGGACACTGCGCAGGGCCGGATCGTGTCCGACGACGAGCTCAAGGACTGCCTCGCGGCCGAGCACCCGTACGAGCAGTGGGTCGCGGACGCGATGGTCCGCCTCGAGGACCTGCCCGAGCCCGCCCACGTCATCGGCCCCGACCACGAGACCGTCCTGCGCCGCCAGGAGGTCTTCGGCTACAGCGCCGAGGACGTCAAGATGATCCTCGAGCCGATGGCGACCACGGGCGCCGACCCGGTGGGCTCGATGGGCAACGACGCCCCGCTGGCGGTCCTCTCGGACAAGCCGCAGCTGCTCTACGACTACTTCAAGCAGCTGTTCGCCCAGGTCACGAACCCTCCCGTGGACGCGATCCGCGAGGAGATCATCATGGCCACGGAGCGCTCGATCGGCCCCGAGGACAACCTGCTCGAGCCGGGCCCCGACGCCGCGCACCAGCTCGCGATCTCGTCGCCGGTGATCAGCAACCGCGAGCTCGCGCAGCTGCGGGCGCTCGACGGCGGCCCGGCCTCGCACGGCTTCCGGACGATCACCCTGCCGATCCTGTTCAAGGTGGGCGAGAACGGCGCGGGCCTTCGAAGGGCGATCGAGGACCTCCGCCGCCAGGCGTCGGAGGCCATCGAGGAGGGCTACAACCAGATCATCCTCTCGGACCGCGGGCACAACGAGATCGACGCGCCCATCCCGGCGCTGCTCGCGGTGTCGTCGGTCCACCACCACCTCGTGCGCGCGGGGACGCGGGGGCGCGCCGGCCTGGTCCTCGAATCCGGCGAGCCGCGCGAGGCGCACCACTTCTGCCTGCTGATCGGGTACGGCGCCTCGGCGATCAACCCGTACCTCGCGTTCGAGACGATCGACGACCAGGTTCGCCTGGGCATCATCCCGGGGCCCTACGCGGAGGCCGAGAAGCGCTACCGCAAGGCGGTCGTCAAGGGCCTCATCAAGGCGATCAGCCGGATGGGCATCTCGACCGTCCACAGCTACCACGGGGCGCAGGTGTTCGAGGCGATCGGCCTCGGGCGCGACTTCGTGGACGAGTACTTCACCTGGACGCCCAGCCGGATCGGCGGCATCGGCATCGAGCTGGTGGCGAACGAGGTCGCCCAGCGGCAGCACCGCGCGTACCCTCCGTCGCGGCCCATCGTCCACCGCCAGCTGGGCACCGGCGGGAAGTACAAGTGGCGCGCGGACGGCGAGCACCACCTGTTCAACCCGCTCACGATCCACACGCTCCAGCGCGCGGTCCGGACCGGCGACTACGGTGCGTTCAAGGACTACACGAGCCTGGTCGACGACCAGTCCACGCGCCTCGCGACCCTGCGCGGCCTGCTCGAGCTCAAGCCCGCGCTGCGCCCGGTGCCGATCGACGAGGTGGAGCCGGTCGAGTCGATCGTGCGGCGCTTCAAGACGGGCGCGATGTCGTACGGCTCGATCAGCCAGGAGGCGCACGAGGCGCTGGCGATCGCGATGAACCGCCTGGGCGGCAAGAGCAACACCGGCGAGGGCGGCGAGGACCCGGCGCGCTACCAGCCGATGGAGAACGGCGATTCCAAGAACAGCGCCATCAAGCAGGTCGCGTCCGGGCGCTTCGGCGTCACGTCGGAGTACCTCGTCAACGCGCGGGAGCTCCAGATCAAGATGGCCCAGGGCGCCAAGCCCGGCGAGGGCGGCCAGCTGCCCGGGTCCAAGGTCTACCCGTGGATCGCCAAGACCCGCCACTCCACGCCCGGCGTGGGGCTCATCAGCCCGCCCCCGCACCACGACATCTACTCGATCGAGGACCTGGCCGAGCTCATCCACGACCTCAA
>JAJYMP010000109.1 GCA_021786915.1 Chloroflexota bacterium | reverse complement strand
GCGGGGCGGGCGGGGGCTCGTTGCGGGCAACTGCGTCGGCCAGCCGCTTGCGCTTCTTGGGGTCGGCGACCTTCATGATCTCGTAGGCGTGGGAAAGGGTGTCCTTGCGCAAAGACACGAGTTCCCGCACCTCTGGCGGCGCGTCCGCCAGCCGGAGCCGGTTCTCGAGGTACCCCTTGTCCTTGCCCAGCTTGTCCGCCAGGCGACGGATGCTGTAGCCGTGCTCCTTGATCATCCGGTCGTACATCGTCGCCTCGTCGAGGGGCGAGATGTCCTCGCGCTGGAGGTTCTCGATGATCGAGATCTCGAGTGCGGTGGAGTCGTCGATGTCCTCCACGAGCGCGGGGATGGTGGACATCCCGGCAAGCTTCGACGCGCGCCACCGGCGCTCGCCGGCGATCAACTGGAAGTGGTTCTCGCCGATGGGCCGCACCAGGATCGGCTGCAGCACGCCGTGCTCGCGAATCGAGCCGGCGAGCTCCAGCAGGGTGGTCTCGTCGAAGGCGAGCCGGGGCTGCTCCGGGTTTGATTCGATGCGATCCACCGGGATGACCTTGACGCCGGTGGAGCGGTGCGTCGTCTCCGATGACAGGAGACTGACGATGGCGGGGGAGAGCTCGCGTTCCTCGGACAGCCGGCGCGCGGCCGCTGCGCGGAAGTCAGTCCTGGCCAAGCTCGATCACCTCCCGGGCGAACTCGCGGTAGGTCTTCGCCGCCTCCGAGGATCCGGCATAGGCGGTGATCGGTCGTCCCACGAGCGGCGCCTCTCCCAGCTTCACGCTGGTCCGGATGATGGTGGTGAAGACGTGATGGTCGCCGACGATGCGCAGCTCGTCGAGCATGTCCCGGGCGAGGTTCGTCCGGCCGTCGTAGAACGTTGGCAACAGGCCCAGGATCCGGAGGTCGCGGTTGAGCTTGTGGCGGATGGCGCTGATGACCTTGACCAGGTTGTTGAGGCCCTTCATCGCGTAGAACTGCGTCTGCACCGGGATGATGACGCTGTCGGCAGCGACCAGCCCGTTGACCGTGAGCAGTCCGAGGTTGGGGGGGCAGTCGATCAGCACGTAGTCGTAGGCGTCGATGCTCTCACGCATCGCCTCGCGCAGGATTGATTCGCGGCCCAGGGCCGTGAACAGCTCGCCTTCGGTGCTCGCCAGGTCGATGTGTGCGGGCGCCACGTCGATGCCGGCTGTCTCTGTCGGGAGGATCACCTCAGGGAGCGTGGCCCGTCCGTCGGCGAGGACGTCCGCCATGGAGCGCACGACGGTGTTGAGGTTGATGCCGACGCCCGCCGTGAGGTTCGCCTGCGGGTCCATGTCGACGAGGAGGATCCGCCGTCCCTCCTCGGCGAGGGCGCCGGCGAGATTGATCGCGGTCGTTGTCTTGCCGACGCCCCCCTTCTGGTTGGCGATCGCGATCACGTGCGTCAAGGGCGTCACCTCGGTGGGCTGCATCCGCGGGAGAGCGGCGCAGAAGTCCTCGAATGCTACCGCGCCGCGCAAAGCAGCGGCACGTCCCTTTTCCACATCGACGACGAGTTGTGCACCATTCTGTGGATATGTCGGGAGCCAGCGGGGGTGCCGGAGCGTGAGGACGCGATGAGTTCACCGCCCGTTCACATGGCGTTCACGGCGCCCGCGCGAGGTGTGGACTCTTGAGCGCCGCCCGGTGGCTGGCCTTGTGCGACCCGTCGCGGCCGCGCGCTACGCCTATGATGGGCACCCATCCCCAACGTCTTTGTGCAAAGACGAGCCAGCTCACGAGCGGAGGCAAGCCTGGCGTGTCCACCAATGCCGAGCGAATCGAGCGCCTGGAACGCATGCGGGCGGAAGCCCAGCTGGGTGGGGGGCCCGTCCGGATCGAGCGTCAACACGCGTGGGGCAAGCTGACCGCGCGCGAGCGGCTCGAGCTCCTCCTCGATGCGGGGTCGTTTGTCGAGCTCGATGCGTTCGTGACGCATCGGGCCGTCGAGTTCGGCCTGGATCGTCAGCACTTCCTCGGCGATGGTGTCGTGACCGGGCACGGCACGATCGACGGTCGCCTCGTCTTCGTGTTCAGCCAGGACTTCACCGTGTTCGGGGGTTCGCTCTCGGAGGCCTACGCGGAGAAGATCTGCAAGATCATGGACTTGGCCATGAAGGTCGGAGCGCCGCTGATCGGACTGAACGATTCCGGCGGCGCGCGGATCCAGGAGGGCGTCGCGTCGCTCGGGGGGTATGCGGAGATCTTTCTCCGCAACGTCCTTGCGTCCGGTGTCGTTCCACAGATCTCCGTGATCCTCGGGCCGTGTGCAGGTGGCGCGGTGTATTCACCGGCCATGACCGACTTCACCGTCATGGTCGAGGGGACGAGCTACATGTTCGTCACGGGCCCGAACGTCGTGAAGGCGGTGACCCACGAGGAGGTCGACTCCGAGGCTCTCGGCGGCGCCGGCGTGCACACTGGGCGCAGCGGGGTTGCGCACCTCGCGGCCCGCGACGAGGCCGAGGCACTCGAGCACGTCAAGCGGCTGCTCGCCCACCTGCCGCAGAACAACCTCGCCGACGTCCCGCTCGCGCCGACCACTGACCCGGGCGACCGGATGGATCCGGATCTCGACACCGTGGTCCCGGATGATCCGCAGAAGCCGTACAACATGCACGACGTGCTGCGGCGGATCGTCGACGACGCCGACTTCCTCGAGATCCAGCCCGCCTGGGCGGCGAACATCATCATCGGCTTCGCGCGGATCGGCGGCCGGTCGGTGGGGATCGTGGCGCAGCAGCCGGCCGTGCTGGCCGGTGCGCTCGACATCGACGCGTCGGTGAAGGCGGCGCGCTTCGTCCGGACGTGCGACGCCTTCAACGTACCGCTGGTCACCTTCGTCGACGTGCCGGGCTTCCTGCCCGGGGTCGCCCAGGAACACGGCGGGATCATCAAGCACGGGGCGAAGCTGCTCTACGCCTACTGCGAGGCCACGGTGCCCAAGGTGACCGTGATCACCCGAAAGGCGTATGGCGGCGCCTACGACGTCATGAGCAGCAAGCACATCCGCGGCGACCTCAACTTCGCTTGGCCGACTGCGGAGATCGCGGTGATGGGCGCCGAGGGCGCTGTCAACATCATCTTCAAGGACGCGATCGCGGGGGCTGATGACCCGGCGGAGGAGCGGAAGCGCCTGGTTGCCGAATACGAGGAGGAGTTCTCGAGCCCGTACGTCGCTGCGGCTCGCGGCTACATCGACGAGGTGATCCTGCCCCGCGAGACGCGGCCCCGCCTGGTGCGTGCCTTGGAGATCCTCGCTGACAAGCGCGACACCAACCCGCGGAAGAAGCATGGCAACATCCCGCTCTGAGTCGCGCCGTCCGTCTTTGTGCAAAGACGTCTCGCCCGGGAGCACCCGATGACCCTCGAGTCCGCCCCCTTCCGCCGTGTGCTGGTCGCCAACCGCGGGGAGATCGCCATCCGGATCATCCGGGCCTGTCACGAGATGGGTATGGAGGCGATCGCCGTCTACAGCGATGCGGACGCCGAGGCGGCCCATGTCCGCATCGCCGACCGTGCCGTGCGGCTTGGCCCTCCCGCACCGGCCGAGAGCTACCTGAGGATCGACCTCGTCGTCGCGGCTGCGCTCGCGACGGGCGCCGAGGCGATCCATCCGGGCTACGGGTTCCTAGCCGAGCGGGCCGCGTTCGCCCGAGCTGTCGAGGACGCCGGCATCGTCTTCGTGGGTCCGACCTCCGACGCCATCGAGGCCCTGGGCGACAAGCTCAATGCGCGGCGGCTCGCTGCGAAGGTCGGCGTGCCCTCAGTGCCTGGAACGCTCGAGCCAGCGCCGGTCGACCATCCTGATCGAGTGGGCGAGCTCATCTCCACGGCGCGGCAGATCGGCTTCCCGTTGCTGGTCAAGGCGGCTGCCGGTGGCGGGGGTCGAGGCATGCGCCGCGTGGCCCGTGAGGAGGATCTCGCGGCCGCGCTCGTGTCCGGCTCGCGCGAGGCGCTCTCGGCATTCGGCGATGGCTCGGTGTACCTCGAGCGCGAGATCCTGCCGGCGCGGCACATCGAGGTCCAGCTCCTGGCCGACCACCACGGCAATGTGGTCGCCCTGGGCGAGCGCGACTGCTCGCTGCAGCGGCGGCACCAGAAGCTCGTCGAGGAGGCGCCCGCACCGGGACTCACCGAGGAGCAGCGGCGACACCTTCACGAGCTCGCCGTGGCGATGGGCTCGGCGGCGGCACTTCGAAACGCGGCCACCTGTGAGTTCCTCCACGACCCGGCGGGCAACTTCTGGTTCCTCGAGGTGAACACGCGGCTGCAGGTGGAGCACGGCGTCACGGAACTGGTGTCGGGCGTCGACATCGTCCGCGAGCAGTTCCGCATCGCTTCGGGGCGGGCGCTCAGCCCGGAGGTCATTGAAGCTGGGAATCGAGCGTCGCGCCCCGCGAGCCACGCCATCGAGGTGCGGCTCTCCGCGGAAGACCCTGCGCGCGCCTTCGCACCCACGCCAGGTCGCGTTGGCCGCTGGCACATGCCTGGGGGCCCGGGCATCCGCGTCGACACGCACATCGAGGCGGGCGACCGAGTCCCTGCGGACTACGACAATCTGATCGCCAAGCTGATGGTCCACGCGCATGACAGGGACTCCGCGATCGACCGGCTCCGCCGGGCCCTTGACGAGGTCGAGATCGGCGGCGTCCAGACCACGCTCCCGTTCCACCGCGCTGTCGCCACGAGCGGCGCGTTCCGGGACGCGCGCCTGTCGACAGGCTGGGTGGAGGAGCACTGGGACGGCGAGGCCGTCCGCGCCGAAGCCGTGCGCCGAGCACTGCTCGCGACGGGTCTCGCATCCCTCGGATCGGATGGAGTGCCCGCGGGCCCCGGCTTCGGACTTCGCCAGGTCCCATCGCGAGCGGACCCGACGCACGGTAGGAGTGGATGGCGGAACAGCGCGCGAATGCATGGGGCCGACCGATGGCCGAGCTGATCAAGCAGGAAGGCCCCGGAGCCTCGAGCGATGAAGCCCAATCGCCTCTGGTGATTCCGGACCCGCGCGCTGTCCGTGTTCAGCTCGCCGCCGCGTCCCGGTTCGGCGAGGAGCCGACCATGCGCGTTGGACCCGCGCCCGAGCCGCTGCGCGTGACGAACCCGACGATCGGAACCGGACCGATGGGCGGCCTCGCGATCGCCCCTGAGTCCTCGGCCAGCGGCGCCGTCCTTGCGCAAAGACAGGTCCTCGTGGACGGCGAGCCGACCAGCGCATCGATCCAGCACCTCGGCGGCGGGCGGCACGTCCTGCGCGAGTCACGGGTGGCCAGCCCGGTCGTCATCGAACCGGAGACGCGAGGGGATGGTGGCACGCGCATCCGCGAGGTCCTCGTCGACGGCTTTCGGTTCCTCGTCGAGACCGAGCCCGAGCGGATCGCAGCGTTGCGGGAGCGCGCCACGAAGGGCCGCGCCGCCACCGCGCACCGCGGGCCGCTCCAGGTCAAGGCGATCATCCCGGGCAAGGTGGTGGCCATCTCGGTCAGCATCGGTGACACCGTGACGGCGGGGCAGCAGCTGCTGGTCGTCGAGGCGATGAAGATGCAGAACGAGCTGCGAGCGCCGAAGGATGGCACCATCGAGCGCCTGGGGGTCGCTGTTGGTGTCAATATCGAGATCGGCGACCTGCTGGTGGTGATCAACTGACGGAGGACCGGGTGAAGGACGATGCGCGGGTGACCGAGGGCGGCGCTGGCGATGGCACGAGTCCCGCTGACGGGGGAGTGGACTCGCCGGTCGAGCGATGGCGCGCCACCACCCGAGCCAGGGCCGTGGCCGCGTCCCCCGAGCGGCGACCCGCCTTCGCCACCACCTCGGAGATCCCCATCGCCGACGTCTACACGCCCGACGATGTCGCCGTCGGCCCCGGGGATCTCGGCCTCCCCGGGGAATACCCGTTCACGCGCGGCGTCCAGGCGACGATGTATCGCTCCCGCTTCTGGACGATGCGCCAGTACGCAGGGTTCGCCACCGCGAGCGAGACGAACGAGCGGTTCCGGTACCTCCTCGAGCAGGGCCAGACGGGGCTCTCGGTCGCCTTCGACCTGCCGACGCAGATGGGCTACGACTCCGACGCCCCCGAGGCGGAGGGCGAGGTCGGCCGGGTCGGCGTCCCGATCAGCTCGCTGGCTGACATGGAGGCCCTGTTCCACCGGATCCCGCTGGGCCAGGTCAGCACGTCGATGACGATCAACGCGACCGCGCCCATCCTCCTCTCACTCTATGTGGCGGCTGCCGAGCGTCAGGGGGTCCCGCGAAAGAGCGTGTCCGGGACTACCCAGAACGACATCCTCAAGGAGTACATCGCCCGCGGGACGTGGATCTACCCGCCACGCCAGTCACTGCGGCTGGTGACCGACGTGTTCGAGTTCGCCTCCCGAGAGCTGCCCCGGTGGAACACCATCAGCATCAGCGGCTACCACATGCGCGAGGCAGGGGCGACCGCCGCCCAGGAGCTCGCATTCACGCTGGCCGACGGGATCGCCTACGTCGAGGCCGCAGCGAAGCGTGGCCTGGCCGTCGACGACTTCGCACCCCGGCTCTCGTTCTTCTTCGCGGCCTGGTCCGAGTTGTTCGAGGAGGTCGCCAAGTTTCGCGCGGCCCGCCGGATGTGGGCCCGGATCATGAAGGAGCGGTTCGGGGCCCGGGATCCCAAGTCCATGATGTGCCGCTTCCACACGCAGACGGCGGGTTCGAGTCTCACGGCGCAGTCGATCGACAACAACGTCGTCCGCACCACCCTCCAGGCTCTCGCGGCGGTCCTCGGCGGGACCCAGAGCCTGCACACCAACTCCCGCGACGAGGCACTGGCGCTGCCGACCGTCGAATCCGCGCGCCTGGCGCTCCGCACGCAGCAGATCATCGCCCACGAGGCGGGCGTCACCGAGACCCCCGATCCACTCGCGGGCAGCTGGTTCGTCGAGGCCCTCACGAACGACCTCGAGGCCGCGGCCGCCGCCTACCTCGCCGAGATCGACGCGATGGGCGGCACGCTGACGGCGATCGAGTCGGGCTTCCAGCAGCGGCAGATCCAGGAGTCGGCGTACCGGGTCCAGCGCGAGATCGAGCGCGGCGACCGGATCGTCGTGGGCGTGAACAAGTTCCGTGACGAGGAGGCCGGCACGCGGCCGGCGCTGTTGAGGATCGATCCGGAGGGCGAGCGTCGGCAGGTAGCTGGCCTGCAACGCGTGCGCGCCGAGCGCGATCCCGCGGCGTGGGCCGCCGCCCTGGTGCGACTCGAGGACGCCGCCCGCGGCGACGGCAATCTGATGGAGCCGATCATCGAGGCCGTCGCGGCCTACGCCACGGTGGGGGAGATCTCGGATCGGCTTCGGTCGGTGTGGGGTGTCCACCGCGAACTCATCACGGTCTGAGGAGGCCCATCGTGACCGAACTGTCTCCGGCCGTTCCCGAGGGGATCCGAAAGCTCGGCCGTGTCCACCACGTGGCGGTCGTCGTCCGCGACCTCGAGACGTCGCTGCGGCTGTGGCGCGACACCCTCGGCCTGCCCGTCGAGCTGGTGCTGCCCATCGAGCATGACCGGGTGACGATCGCCTTCCTGCCCGTTGGCGAGAGCAAGATCGAGCTTGTGCAGCCGACGGATGACACCACGGGCGTCGCCCGGTTCCTCGCCAGCCGGGGCGAGGGGTTCCACCACGTGTGCTTCGAGGTCGGCAACATCTCCGAGGCGCTGATGCGCCTGGAGATGGACGGGATCGAACTCATCGACAGCGCGGCGCGGAAGGGCGCTGAGGGGCCGGTCGCGTTCCTGCACCCGCGGTCCTGCCAGGGCGTGCTCGTGGAGCTCATCGAGGCGCACGGCGGGCCGGCATGGTCAGCGCTCGGCTACTAGCGAGGGCCGACGGGTCGGCGTCTTTGCGCAAGGACACCATGCCGGTCCGAGGTCGCTGGGCCAATGCGCGTGTCTTTGCGCAACGACAGTCGGTGCGTTCAGCCCACCCGGCAGGCGCTCCCGGCACAGCAGTCGCATCCGGACCGGAGGGCGCGCCGCCCCGCGCGCCAGAGCAGGAGGAGGCCGACGGACACCAGCGCCTGGCGCCAGATCCAGCCGCGACCGCCCGGATCGTCCGGCCCGGGCCCCAGCTCCGAGCCGTCCGCCGGCCGCAGGCGGACCAGCGGCACCCAAGCCGTGGCGTCGAGGATCTCCTCGTCCGGCGTCGTCATAGGGGAGGGGACCACCATCATGCCGGGCAGCCCGGTGGCCCGGACCAGCGCCGGGATCAGGCGTGCCCGCACCGTAGGGTCGAGCACCTCCTCCGCGGTCGCCGTGAAGGCGCGACCCGGCAGCCGGACCTCGACGGAGGGGTCGGCGAGCAGGTTCCGGTACCACTCGGTCTGGTGCCCGAAGCCGGCCATGATCCAGGCCGCGCCGTCCGCGATCAGGTAGTTGAGCGGCGCCTCGCGGATGATCCCGCTGTTCCGGCCCCGGACGCGAAGCAGCAGAATCCAGCCCCCGACCGGGGTGGACACCCAGGCGCCGAGCCCCGCGTGGTGGGCAGGCACCATGAACCAGCGGTTGAGCCCCTTGAAGAGCCTGCGGAGATATGGCGATGCAGCCGCGCTGACGCCCTCAGCGGGCGGCTCCGCGAGCGGCGGGAACCGATCGGCATCGTCGGTCATGGCGAGTACCCCTGGCGAAGATCACGATCCGGGCTTCCGCGGCTGCCCGGCAGAACGCAAACCCCCCGGCCCGCGAGATCGCGGCTCCGAGCCTTCTCCTGTCCCGGCACCCGGTCGCCCCGGCTCCCCTCGAGCAGTGCGATCGGGTGCCCCGTCAGCAGGACGCCATGCGCGGGCTCAGCCCCGGTACCCGGCCTCCCGCAGCAGCTTCGGGAGCTCGGTTGGGGAGCCTGCGACGCGGAACCCGGCCGCCTCGAGCGCGGCCACCTTGGACGCGGCCGTGCCCTTGCCGCCCGAGATGATCGCCCCGGCGTGGCCCATCCGCTTGCCCTCGGGCGCCGTCCGCCCGGCGATGAACGCCACCTTGGGCATGTCGCGCAGGTGCTCGGCGGCCCAGGCGGCCGCCTCCTCTTCGGCCGTGCCGCCGATCTCGCCGATCAGCACCAGCGCGTCGGTCTCGGGATCCTCGGCGAACAGCCGCAGGACGTCGATGTGCTGCGTCCCGACAATGGGGTCGCCGCCGATGCCGACGCACGTGGACTGGCCGAGCCCTGCGTCGGTCATCGCCTGCACGGCCTCATAGGTGAGGGTGCCGGAGCGGGAGACGACGCCCACCCGGCCCTCACGGTGGATCGAACCCGGGATGATCCCCACCTTCGCCCGGCCGGGCGACGTGGCTCCAGGGCAGTTGGGCCCGATGAGCCGGGCCCCGGCGAGGCGAACCTCCTCGACGACCGAGATCATGTCGAGCGCCGGGATGCCCTCGGTGATGCAGAAGATCGTCTGGATGCCCGCGGCGACCGACTCCAGGACGGCATCCGGGGCACCCGCCGCGGGCACGAAGATGCACGACGTGTTGGCGCCGGTCTGGCGGACGGCCTCGGCCACGGTGTCGAACACCGGGACGCGGCCGTCGAGCGCCGTCTGGCCGCCCTTGCCCGGCGTCATGCCGGCGACGAGCGGGGTGCCGTACTCGAGCATTGCCCGGCTGTGGAACTCACCCTCGCGCCCGGTGATGCCCTGGACGACGAGGCGGGTGTCGCGCCCGATCAGAATGCTCACGACGCGACTCCCTTCGCCGCCGCGACGGCCTTGGCCGCGGCCTCGTCGAGGCTTGCGGCGGTCACGAAGTGCGCCTCCTCGAGTATCTCGGCGGCCTCTGCCGCGTTGGTGCCGACGATGCGCACCACCATCGGGACGTCGCGCTCCTGCTGGGCTCGGGCCTCGACCAGGCCCCGGGCCACCTCGTCACCGCGGGTGATGCCGCCGAAGATGTTGACGAGGATCGCCTTGACGTTGCGGTCCTCGAGGATCAGGCGCATCGCGGCCGCCACGCGGTCCGCCTTGGCGCCGCCGCCGATGTCGAGGAAGTTCGCGGGCTCGCCACCCGCGCGCTTCACGAGGTCCATCGTGGTCATCGCGAGGCCCGCCCCGTTGACCATGCAGCCGATGTCGCCGTCGAGCTTGATGAACGTGAGGTCGTAGCGGCGCGCCTCAACGTCGGCCGGGTCCTCGGCGTCGAGGTCGCGCAGCTCCTCGAGGCCCTTGTGCCGGCCCAGGGCCGAGTCGTCGAGCGTGATCTTGGCGTCGAGGCAGACGAGGCGCTCGACCGGCGTCCCGTCGGCGTTGTGCTCGCGGATCACGGCCAGGGGGTTGATCTCCACCAGGTCCGCGTCGTTGGCGATCATGGTCCGCAGGAGGCCCTTGGCGATCGCCGCGCCGGCCTTCCAGTGCTTCCCGAAGCCGACCTTGAACGCGAGCTCGCGGGCCGCGTAGTCGGGCAGCCCGAGGAGCGGGTCGGCGTGCTCGTAGACGATCGCGTCGGGGTTCTCCACTGCGACCTGCTCGATCTCGACGCCGCCCTCGGCCGAGCCGATGAACATGAGCCGCTTGGTCGCCCGGTCCAGCAGCACCGAGAGGTAGTACTCCTTGACGATCTCCGCGGCCGGCCCGACCAGCACACGGCGGACGGGGAGCCCCTTGATCTTGAGGGCCAGGATCTGGGCCGCCACGTCCTCTGCCTCGTCCGCGGTGGCGGCGAGCCGGACGCCGCCGGCCTTGCCGCGGCCCCCCACGAGCACCTGCGCCTTGATGACCACCTTCTTGGTGGCGTTCCCCGGGTCGGCGAGGAACTGGACGGCAGCCTCGCGCGCCTGCGTCGGGGTTCGGGCGACGGCCCAGGCGGGCACGGGCAGGCCCTGTGCGACCAGCAGCGATTTGGCGTCGGCTTCGTGGATCTTCACGCGAGTTGCGAGACCTCCGGGCGACGGGCGGGCGGGACGAATGGCCCCGTCGATGGCGACGGGCGCAGGACCGGATGATAGCCCGCCCGGCATGGCCCTCCGGCAGCCGGTGGTCGCCCGACCACACGACAACCGGCCCTCGTGATGCACGACGGGAGTAACGGCAGGTCGCTGCCAGTCCATATGGCGACCGGTGGCGGGCCCATTGCCTCGCTACAATCGGCCCATGCCCTACCGAGTCACCCTCATCCCCGGCGACGGCATCGGTCCCGAGCTGGCGGAGGCCACCCGACGTGTCCTTGACGCCTCTGGCGTCGCTTTCGACTGGGAGGTCCAGGACGCCGGCGAGGGCGTCATGGCGCAATACGGGACGCCGCTCCCGGAGCACGTCCTCGAGTCCATCCGGCGCAACAAGATCGCGCTCAAGGGACCCATCACGACGCCCGTCGG
The DNA here is from genome assembly GCA_021786915.1 of Chloroflexota bacterium. The sequence continues at coordinate 849 of JAJYMP010000109.1, read as the reverse complement.
CGCGGGCTTCCGGAGCGTCAACGTGGCGCTGCGCCAGACGCTCGGCCTGTACGCCAACCTTCGGCCGGCACGCTCGATCAAGGGCCTCGAGACTCGGTACGAGGACGTGGACCTCGTCATCGTGCGCGAGAACACCGAGGACCTCTACGCGGGCATCGAGCACATGGTCGGCCCGGATGCCGCCGAGAGCATCAAGATCATCACCCGGGCCGCTTCCGAGCGCATCGCCCGCTTCGCCTTCGAGTACGCGATCCACAACGACCGCCACAAGGTCACCGCGGTCCACAAGGCCAACATCATGAAGCTCTCCGACGGCCTGTTCCTCGAGAGCTGCCGGACAGTGGCCAAGGACTACGAGGGCAAGGTCGAGTTCGAGGATCGGATCGTCGACAACATGTGCATGCAGCTGGTTCAGAAGCCCGAGCTGTATGACGTGATGGTGCTGCCCAACCTGTACGGCGACATCGTGAGCGACCTCTGCGCCGGCCTGGTGGGGGGCCTGGGCGTCGCGCCAGGCGCAAACATCGGCATCGAGGCATCGGTGTTCGAGCCGGTCCACGGCTCTGCGCCCAAGTACGCCGGCATGAACAAGGCGAACCCGACCGCACTGATCCTGTCCGGCGTCCTGATGCTCCGCCACCTCGGCGAGCAGGAGGCAGCCGTGCGTGTGGAGACCGCCCTGCGTGACGTGATCGCGGAGGGCAAGGCCACGACCTACGATCTTGGTGGACCGGCCGGAACCAGCCAGTTCGCCGACGCGATCATCGAGCGGCTCGGCTGATCGCCGCGCACCCCCAAGGAAGCGACCCGCGGCGCGGGCCGGGAGGCAGGAGGCTCCATGCTGTTTCG
>JAJYMP010000757.1 GCA_021786915.1 Chloroflexota bacterium | reverse complement strand
AGCTCCTGGCGGTGGCCCTTCTTGACCCGGCGGCGCGCCTTGGGCCGGTACTTGAAGGCGATGACCTTGTCACCGCGCTCCTGCCCGACCACGTGGGCCTCGACGGCGGCGTTCTCGACCACGGGCGTGCCAACGGTTGCGTCGCCCCCGTCAGCGACGAGGAGCACACGGTCGAGCGTGATGGACTGGCCGGGCTCCACGTCGAGCAGCTCGACTTCGAGCTGGGTGCCGACCTCGACGCGGTATTGCTTCCCGCCGGTCTCGATGACTGCGTACATGGGTCCTCGGAAAGAGCGAATGGCGGCCGCGGGGCGACCGCAGCGTGGACATGGAGAGGCGCCGACGACCTGCGCGGGCGCGAACGGAGAGTTTAGGGTGGATAGGCGAGCGGCGTCAACGTCAGCCGCCCTGGGTAACCCCGGGACGACCTCGCGTGCCCATTCGCGATTGAGCGGCTGGCCGGCGGCCGGCGGGGTCCGCGCGGAGCGGGCGGTTCCGGCGGGGGCGGCTCGGCTAGGACGAGGCTCTCTCGGCAGAGGCCCCTCGGCTGGAGGGGACCTTCGCCGAGCGCGTCGCCGAGCGCGGCCAGCGCCTCCTCTGGGCGCCCGACCCCGCGGGCGGGATCATGACGAAGCGTCATCCGGACCTCCGGCCCGTCCGGGGCGCTCCGCACCTCAAGGTCAGCGAGCAGCGGTCGGAGGTCGTAGGACACGGTCGCCTCGCCCTTCCGTCGCTCCCGCGGCAGGGTCTCAGCCGCGAGGAGAGTCTCCGCCGCGCGGGCCAGCGCTTCGGCAGAAGTCGGCGCGGGCAGCGTCAACCGGTACACCGAGGCCGCGACTCGACCCGGGAGCGGCGATTCCCCCAGCCACACGTTGTAGAGGTCGACGAGCGCATGGCCGACAGGCATGCGCGGTGTGAGCGCCTCTCGCACGCGCCAGCGCGGGAGCCGCTCGACGAGCCACAGATCGGCCAGTTCCGCCTCGCCGCGGACCCCGGACGCCAGCGGCGCGGCTAGGGCGAAGCGCGGCCTGCCGCGCGGCGAGTCGAGACCCGCCAGCGGCAGGCCGGAGGCGAGCAGGGCTGCGTCCCAGTCGGCCAGCATCTCTCGCTGTCCGGGGCCATCCGGTCGCGGCTCGCGGGCGATCACGAGGCGCCATCGCTGGACGGCCTCGCGAACGCCAGAGGTCCCGGTGTCGACGACTCGTTCAGGGGGTTCGGGGGGTGATTGCACGCGTGCTAGTCTGCCTGCGATGGAGTCGGCCGTCGCATCGCCTGGCTTCGCGCGCATGCCGCCTTCTCGAGCGGGGCGCAAACGCCACGCCATTGCGGACGCGGACCGCCGGTGGGGAGGTTGCCGCAGGTGAGCGTCTCGGACCCATACAAGGTCCTCCAGGTCGACCCAGAGGCGGAGGCTGAGGTCATCGAGGCTGCCTACCGTCGGCTGGCGCGCAAGTACCACCCCGACGTCTCGCGCGACCCCGAGTCCCACGAGAAGATGATCGCCATCAACAAGGCGTGGGAGCAGCTGCGAGACCCGACCAAGCGCGCTGCCGTAGACAGGGCGCGGATGCGCACCTCGGGCAGCGCGGCATGGGTTGCCGCCGCTGACGCGCAGGCGAGGACGGCCAACACGGCTCCGGCGACTCCTGTCCACCATGAGCCGCCGGACCGGGCGACCACTCGGCCGCCTGGCGTAGCACAGTCGTCTGGCGTGGCACATCTGGCTGGCGCCTCGCCGGACCCAGGCCGGTCAGCCACCAGGCCGTTCGGGTCGATGAGCGATCCCGCCGACGGCACGGCCGACGGCACCGCGGCGGGCCCAGGCCCGAGAGCGTGGACGACGGGCCGCGTGCCGATCGGCGGGTTCTCCTCCGGCGCGACGAGCCGACCCGACGGCGAGGGGGCCTCGGGCCCGCCGCCCGGCAACCCATCGGGCAGCGTCTTGAACTTCGGTCGGTATGCGGGCTGGTCGCTGGGTGAGATCGCGCGGACCGAGGTCGAGTACCTCGAGTGGCTCGATCGGATGCCGATCGGGCGGACCTACCAGCAGGAGATCGACGAGATCCTGAGGGCCAAAGGCCTCCGGCTCAGCCGCGGCGGTGCGGAGCGGGGGCGCGGGGGTCCGTTCCGCCGGCGTTGATCCGCGGCGGAGGAGGCGCTCACCATCGCGCCCGTTGCTGTCGGATGTTGATGCTCTGGATGACCCCCAGGCCGAGCGCAATGCTGACGAGCGACGCCCCTCCGTGGCTGATGAAGGGGAGGGGGATCCCCGTTACGGGCATGATCCCGACGACCATCCCCACGTTCACGAACACCTGGAAGAGCAGCATCGAGGCGACGCCGGCGCCGAAGAGCGTCCCGAACGAGTCCTTCGAGCGCCAAGCCGCCACCAGCACGCGCCAGAGCAGCGCGATGAACAGGAGGAACACCACAACCGCCCCGATGAACCCGAGCTCCTGGGCGAGGACCGCGAAGACGAAGTCACTCTCGCGCACGGCCAGGAGCTGACCATTGGCCTGGGCCCCGTTGGTCAGCCCTACTCCCAGCGGGCCGCCGGCGCCCACGGCGATCTGTGCCTGCTGCACCTGCCAGCCCGCACCCTGCGTGTCGGCGGCCGGGTTGAGGAACGACAGGATCCGCTGCTGCTGATACGGCTGCAGCACCCTCGCCCAGATGACCGGGATCGCCGCCACCACGGCTGCGACGCCGGCGCCCAGCCAGATGAGGCTCGCTCCCGACATGAACAGCATGCCGGCGAGGATCGCGAGCAGGCAGAGCGATGTACCGAGGTCCGGCTGGAGCATGACCAGGATCCAGGGCGGCACGATCAGGATGACCGCGCCGAGGATCGCCCCGAGCGAATCGAGTTTCCCCTCGCGATTGCCGAGGTACGCGGCCAACACGCCGATCATCAGGATCTTCGCGAGCTCGGAGAACTGGAATGTCAGCGGCCCAATGTAGACCCACCGAGCGGAGCCGCCCACGCCGTCGCCGATCACCATGGTCAGCACGAGCAGGCCCACGTTGACGCCGTAGATGGGCCAGGCGAAAGTCTTGAGCCACTGGTAGTCGAACGCTGTGGCGACCAGGTACACGACGATGGCCAGGCCCGACCACAGGAGCGCTCGCGAGAAGACGCTGCCGTTGCCGAGCGCCGATTGACCGGCCTCGACCGTGTTGACGTAGGCCATCACGAGGCCCACGGCGCCAAGCAGTGCGGCGTAGGTCGTGAGCTGGAGGTCGTAGGCGCGCCAGACTGCGCCGACGGTCCTGCTGGAGACGTCAGCGAAGCGGCCGGGCTCGGCCCGCATCACGCGCATCGATCAGCCCTGTCCAGCGAAGTTGCCGGTCACCATGAGGGCCGGGATCAGATAGTTGTGGCGAATGTGGTAATGGATCTGGAGGAAGTCCTTCGCGATCTCGGTGGCAGCGTTGCCGATGGTATTCGCGGAATAGGCGAAGGCCAGGAACATCAGCTGCGAGTCGGACTTCGTGAAGTCGGCCGAGGTCGGGTCCTTGTTGACCCAGCCGACGAACCACGAGTGGTACGGCAGGCGGCCGAGCTTGTCCCGGATGCCGAACTCGGCCGTGCCTGACTTGCCGGCGACTTTGATCGGCATGTCCACGAGGTTGTAGGTGTGCCGGATGGTGACCGACGCCCGCGCCGCGAGGCGCATGGTCCGCAGGTTCGCAGCCGACACGGGAACCTGGCGGATGAGGTCCGGCTTGAACGGCTGGATCACCTGCCCATCGGGGCCGGTCACCGTCTCGACGATCTGGGGGCGGTAGAGCTTCCCGCCGTTCGCGAGGGCGGTGTAGGCGTTGATGAGCTGGATGGGCGTGACGGCCACGTAGCCCTGCCCGATGCCCGCCTGCGCGGTCTCGCCGGCGAACATGGGCTGCCCGAAGGTGCTGACCTTCCACTGGTTTGACGGGATGATGCCGCTCGCCTCGCCCGGCAGGTCAATCCCGGTCGGCTGGCCGAAGCCGAAGGCGTGGGCGTAGTACGACAGCCGCTCGGACCCGAGCATCGTCGCGACCTGGTAGAAGAAGGTGTCGGACGAGTTGCCGAAGCCGCACGAGATGTTGCACATCCCCCAGCCCTGGTGGTTCCAGTCCCAGAACTTGGTCCCCGCGATGGTGATGTAGGCGGCCGTCCGGATCCTGCTCGTCGCGGTGAGCTTCTTGTCCTGGAGGCCGCCCGAGCCGGTCACGAGTTTGAACGTCGAGCCCGGTGCGAACTGGGACTGCACGGAGTTGTCGATCAGGGGCTGGGTCTTGTCGGTCGCCAGCTTCTGGAAGTCCGCCTGGGAGATGCCCTTCGCAAAGAGGTTGTCGTCGTAGGTTGGCAGACTCACCATCGCGAGGATCTCGCCGGTCTGCGGATTCATCGCGATGAAGACGCCGCGCTTGAGGTGGGCGGCCTTCATGCCCCATTGGAGGGCGCGGAGGGCCTCCTTCTGCACCGTGGTGTCGATGGTCAGCGTGAGCGACGCCCCCTGGACCGCCGGGGTCGTCTTGAGGACTTGGAGGTCCTTGCCGGTGGCGTCACGCTCGATCACCTGCTGGCCGTAGGTCCCCCGAAGCACCGACTCGAAGCTCGCCTCCAGACCGGCCAGACCGATGGAGTCGTCGGGAAGGTAGCCGGACGCACGGAGGCGGGCGTAGGTCGCCGGGTCGATTTGACCCGTGTACCCGAGGATGTGGGACATCAGGGTCCCGGTCGTGTACTCGCGACGGGTCTCGATGGCCACGCTGACGCCCGGGAGCTGCGACGCCGACTCGGAGATGACGTCTGCGGTGACCTTCGGGACGTCCTGCTTGACCTTCACCGGGTCGAACTGCGAACCGGTCGCGCTGTCCACCGTGGCGAGGATGTCGGATGGGGGCATGCTGAGTAGCGCGCCGAGCTGGGCGGCGACGGCGTCCCGCTGACCCCACGGCAGGTCCGCGGGCGTGATCCTGACGGCATACGACGCGACGTTGGCGACGAGCAGGCGGCCCTTGCGATCGTAGATGAGGCCCCGCGAGGACGGGATCGCAACGGTCACCGAACGATTTGCCTCGGCCATGGTCGCGTACGTTCGGCCGTTCGTGATCTGCAGGTAGCCCAGCCGAACCGTCAGGAGGCTGAACACCATGACCATCGCGAGGCCGAAGGCGACGAACCGAATCGGTCGCCGATCGCGTTCTCGGTGCGGGAGCAGGTAGGGCTCGCTCACCAGTCGGCTCGTTCCGGGTCACGACGGCGCATCGCCACCGTGACCGCAAGCGGCCCGACGACGGCGGCTGCGAGCGTGGTGTAGATGGCGGAGGGCATGACCATGGTGTTGGCGCCGTCGGTCGAGACGCCGTTCAGGAGCGATGTGACGAGTAGCAGCAGCATCGAATAGACCAGACTTGCGGCGGCGGTCACGACGATCGGGGCGATGATGCGCGCTCTCCGGAGGGCTCCTCCGATGAGCGAGGCCACCCCAACCGCCATCAGAAGACTGAACGCTGAGGCACCGAGCGGTCGCTGGCTGAGCACGTCGAGGGCGAGCCCACCGACGAATGCCACGGTGAGGCCGGCCTCGAGGCTGCCGACGACGGTCCAAATGGCGGCGAGCAGGAGGACGGGCTGGAGTGCGGCGTCCCCGAGCTGGAGATACGGGATGATCGTGTATTCAACGAGCGCAGCCACCACGGCCAGCGCCGCGGCGAGGGTGAGTTGCATGTGTGGCGTCGATCCTCGGCTGACGGCCGACGGTCGGGCGCAGAAGTGGGCGACCGCGACGACGGAATGCAGCGTAGAGCTCGACCGGAGTATCCCATGGGGCCATCGCTCGGGCAATTGCCACAGGGTGAAGAACTCCAAACGTTCGAGTGACGCCTTGAGTGTTTCACGTGAAACAGTCGCCCGAGGTTGTCGCGGCGGCGGCGCGCGGCAGGCCTCCGGTGGTTTCAAGGGGCGTTGTTTCACGTGAAACATTGGCCGGAGATGGGCGCCAAGCCCCGGATGAGGCTGCGCTAAGTCCGGGCGGGGACCATTGGCGTGTACCGGATCGCCAAGCTCCGAGGAGTCGGTCGGGGGCGCTCCGATGCTAGAATTCGGAGGTTGACGATGATCGTTCAGGGAGGTTGCGTGGGCCAGACGATCGCCTGTACGAATCAGAAGGGCGGCGTCGGGAAGACCACCACGGTGGTGAACCTCGCAACCTACTTGGCGCTCCTCGGTGACCGTGTCCTCGTCATCGATCTCGATCCGCAGGGCAACGCCACGAGCGGGTTCGGGATTGATCGCTCCTCCATCCAGGCATCGGTCTACGAGGCGCTCGTCGACGGGCGACCCCTCGCCGAGCTGCACGTCGAGACACCGGTCACAGGCGTCCGACTCGTGCCCTCCTCGATCTCCCTCGCCGGCCTCGAAATCGAGCTTGCCGACCAGGAGGGACGCGAGCATCGGCTCGCGCGGGCCTTGCGCAGCGAGGCAGCCTCCTGGGACTGGGTGCTCGTGGACTGCCCGCCGTCACTCGGCCTGCTCACCGTCAACGCACTCACCGGGGTGGAACAAGTCCTCGTGCCGATCCAGTGCGAGTACTACGCCCTAGAAGGATTGACCCAACTGATCGCCACCATCAACCTCGTGCGAGACCACCTGAACCCGGACCTCTCGATCGCCGGTGTGGTGCTGACGATGTTCGACAGCCGCACCAACCTCTCGACCGAGGTCGCCGACGAGGTCCGCCGCCACCTCCGGGACTCGGTGTTCGAGACGGTCGTGCCGCGCAGCGTCCGACTCTCCGAGGCGCCGAGCCACGGCCTGCCGATCGCCCTCTACCGGCCGGACTCCAAGGGCGCCGAGGCCTACGCGAGCCTGGCCAGGGAGCTTCGGGCTCGTCATCGGGCGAACGGGGAGGCGACGGCACCTCAGCCGACCGGCGGGTTCGCAACTGGAGCGGTGGCATGAACGCACGACCCGAGCGTGGGGGTGCCCTCGGTCGGGGCCTCTCGTCCCTGATTCCGCAGCGGGCGGTCCCGGAATCGGCGGTGCTCGACGTCCAGCTCGCCCGCATCAAGCCGAACCCCTATCAGCCGCGTCGGCACATGGACGACGCCGTGCTCGGGGAGCTCGCAGCCAGCATCCGCGAGCACGGGGTGCTGCAGCCGATCCTCGTGACCGAGACCCTCGACGGTTATCAGTTGATCGCGGGTGAGCGTCGCGTCCGCGCCTCGCGCCTCGCGGGCCTGGAGCGGATCCCCGCGCTGGTGCGCCAGCTCGCGGATCGCGATCAGCTCGAGGTGGCGCTGGTCGAGAATGTGCAGCGCGCCGATCTCGACCCCATCGAGGAGGCACTGGCCTACCGCCAGCTCATCGACGACTTCGGCCTGACGCAGGAGCAGGTCAGCGACCGTGTCGGCAAGGCGCGCGCCACGATCGCGAACACGCTCCGGCTGCTCGATCTTCACCCGGATGTCCAGGCGGCCATCGTGGACGGCAAGCTATCGGAAGGGCATGGAAGGGCGCTCGCCGGGCTGGCTCCGGAGGGCCAGGCCCAGGTGCTGCGCACGGTCGTTGGGCATGGCATGTCCGTGCGCCAGACGGAGGAGTTGGTGCGGCGGCTGCGGGAGCCAAAGCCCGCGCCGGCGCCGACGACCCAGCGGCTGGACCCGGACCTCGAGCGCGTGGAGACCCATCTGCGCGAGCGCCTCGGGACCAAGGTGAGCCTGAGCCGCTCGCGGACGGGCGGCCGGATCGTCATCGAGTACTACAGCGACGAGGAGCTCAATCGGCTCTACGAGCACCTGATCGGAGGAACTGCGTGACCGAAACTGGCGAGCGACCGGCGGCGACCGAGCCCAACGGCCGCCCGACTGCCGGCCGCAAGGCCAAGGCTGCGCCCGGGTCGGACTACACCGCCGCAAGCATTCAGGTCCTCGAGGGTCTGGAGGCGGTTCGGCGCCGTCCCGGCATGTACATCGGGTCGACCGATGCCCGCGGCCTGCACCACCTCGTGTGGGAGGTCGTGGACAACTCCATCGACGAGGCGATGGCCGGACACGCCACGACGGTGAGCGTCACGCTCCACGCGGACGGCAAGGTCACCGTCGTCGATGACGGCCGTGGCGTTCCCGTCGGCAAGCACTCGACCGGAAAGGACGCTCTCGAGGTCGTCCACACCGTTCTGCACGCGGGCGGCAAGTTCGGCGGCGGCGGCTACAAGGTGTCTGGCGGCCTCCACGGCGTCGGCGTCTCGGTCGTCAACGCCCTGTCGTCGTGGCTCCGAGTCGAGACGGCCCGCGATGGCGGCGTCTGGGCACAGGAGTACCAGCGCGGCAAGCCGATCACCAAGGTCGAGAAGGTCGCGCCTCAGGGGCACCGCCGGGGCACCACGACGATCTTCCAGGCCGACACCGAGATGTTCGACACGGTCGACTACTCGTTCGAGACCGTGTCCCAGCGGCTGCGCGAGTCGGCCTACCTCACCAAGGGCATCTGGATCACGCTCCGCGATGAGCGCAACGACCGTGAGCGGTCGTTCTACTTCGAGGGCGGCCTGATCTCCTTCGTGCGGCACCTCAACCGGAACAAGGAGACCATCAACAGCCGCCCGATCTACTGCGAGCGCAAAGACGGCTCGACCATCATCGAGGTCGCGCTCCAGTACAACGACTCGTACACGGAGAACGTCCTCGCGTTCGCCAACAACATCAACACGGTGGATGGCGGGACGCACATCACCGGCTTCCGTCGCGCGCTCACCCGCTCGCTCAACGACTGGGCCAAGCGTGCAGGGGTGCTCAAGGAGTCGGACGGAAACCTCTCGGGCGATGACGTCCGCGAAGGCCTGACCGCGGTGGTGAGCGTGAAGCTTACCGAGCCCCAGTTCGAGGGCCAGACCAAGGCAAAGCTGGGCAATGCCGAGGTGGCAGGCCAGACGGAGGGCGCGGTCGCCGACGCGATCAGCCAGTACCTCGAGGAGAACCCGGGAGACGGTCGGCGGATCATCGAGAAGTGCCTGACCTCAGCGCGCGCGCGCGAGGCGGCGCGCAAGGCGCGCGACCTCGTGATCCGCAAGGGCGCGCTCGACGGCATGTCGCTGCCGGGCAAGCTCGCCGACTGCCAGGAGCGCGACCCCGCCAAGAGCGAGATCTACATCGTCGAGGGCGACTCCGCGGGTGGCTCCGCCAAGCAGGGCCGCGACCGCCGCTTCCAGGCGATCCTCCCGATGCGGGGCAAGCTGCTCAACGTCGAGAAGGCGCGGCTCGACAAGATCCTCAGCTCGGAGAACGTCAAGCCGCTGATCATCGCGCTCGGCGGCGGCATCGGCGACACCTTCGATCTCGCCAAGCTCCGGTACCACCGGATCATCATCATGACCGACGCGGACGTCGACGGTGCCCACATCCGGACGCTGCTGCTGACCTTCTTCTACCGGCACATGCCGGAGGTCCTGGACTCGGGCTTCCTGTACATCGCCCAGCCGCCGCTCTACCGACTCTCGACGGGCAAGGTCACCAAGTACGCCCAGACCGAGCACGACCGGGACCGCATCCTCAAAGAGTTCACGACCAAGAACGTCAGCGTCCAGCGGTTCAAGGGCCTTGGCGAGATGAACGCGGACCAGCTCTGGGAGACCACGATGAACCCGGAGACCCGGACGCTGCTCAAGGTCGAGGTGGAGGACGGCTCGGAGGCTGACAGCATCTTCACGATGCTCATGGGCGAGCGGGTGGAGCCGCGCAAGGACTTCATCAAGACCGAAGCCCGCAAGGTGCGCAACCTTGACATCTGAGACCGGGACCTTCGGCGACGTCCGCATCGCGGGTCGCCGGGTCATGCTCGAGCCGCACAACTGCTTCGCCTGCGGGACGCTCAACGCCCACGGGCTGCACTTGGCACTCCACGCCGGCGAGGGGCGCTGCTGGGTGGAAACCTCGCTCAGCCCGCAGTTCGAGGGATGGGAGGGCATCGCCCACGGCGGCGTCATCTCGACGATCCTCGACGAGGTGATGGCCTGGGCGGTGGTCGAGCACGACCTGTGGGGCGTGACGGCCCGCATCAACGTGGAGTTCAAGCGCCCCGTCCCGATCGGCCGGCCGATCCACGGCGAGGGCCGGGTGACCAGCGTCCGGCGCCGGATCGTGGAGACGGAGGGCGTCCTCAGCGATGAGGACGGCAACGTCCTCGCCCGGGCCACGGCGACGTTCGTGGGCGCCCCCGACGACAAGAAGGCCGAGCTCAAGGCGCGCTACGGCTTCGTCCTGGTCCCCGAGGGGCAGGGCGCGGACGCCACGCCCGGGCAGGTGGACCAGCAATGACGCCCGTCGCCGCGGCGAGCGCGGCCCCCGAGCGCTCCCAGGCATTCGTCGCGGCGCACCTCGACGCGGCGATCGCCCTGGGTCGCCGTGCCGGCGGGGAGGTGCAGGATCCGGCCGCCATCGCCCAGACGCTCCTCGACGGGCTGCCGGAGCTCGCGGACGCCGAGGGCCTCGAAGGCGTGCGCCGCGTGGCACCGGCCATCGGGGAGGTGTTGGGGGTGCGCGCCACGCTGCTCTCAGCGGTGACGCGCGGCCTGCGATCCGCCACCCGCCGCGACAAGCCGGGCACGCTGCTCGACATCGCAGACCACTTGCAGCGACAGAGCCCCCTCGAGCTCCACTGGCTCGCCAACGACCTCCTGGACCGGGCGATCGTCAGTGAGCCCGAGCGTGCCTGGCAGCTCGTCCGCCGCGAGGCGAGGTCCGCCGCCGACTGGATCACCGTCGACAACCTCGCCCACGTGGTCGGGCGCGGCATCCTCGCCGAGCCGTACCGCTGGGCGGAGCTCGAGCAGCTCGTTTACTCGCCGTCGCGATGGGAGCGCCGCCTCGTCGGGAGCACCGTGGCCACGATCCCCTTCGTCGACCGCGCAGCCGGCCGGACGCCCGAGATCGCCCGCCGCGGGATCACGCTCGTCGGGGACCTCATCGGCGACGCTGAGCCCGATGTCCAGAAGAGCCTGTCCTGGGCGCTGCGCAATCTGCTGTATGTGGACCCGGCAGCCGTGAACGCGTTCTTGGACCGCGAGGCGGCCGAAGCGGGCGAGCACAACGACGGCCACCGCGCCTGGGTCGTCCGCGACACCTTCGAGAAGCTGCCGTCCGACACGGTCGAGCGGCTCCGCTCCAGGCTGGGCAGCGTCCGAAAGCGCCCCGGCGCCCCCTCGACCTCGCGCGCGGCCGCCGCCGCAGCCAGCTTCCTCGGCCTCGGCGTGGACGTCCCGCCCGCCGAGCGCGCCACCATCGATCGTTCCTGACCCGTCTAGCAGCCTGAGGAGAGCCCCCAAGTGACCGACGACCTGGGCGACGTCAAAGCCGTCCGAATCGAGGACGAGATGCGCGTCTCGTACCTCGACTACGCGATGAGCGTGATCGTCGCGCGGGCACTGCCGGACGTGCGCGACGGCCTCAAGCCGGTCCACCGCCGGATCCTGTACACGATGGGCGAGATGGGGCTGTCCGCCACCAGCTCGTATCGCAAGTGCGCAGCGATCGTCGGCGAGGTGATGGGCAAGTTCCACCCGCACGGCGACGTCGCGCTGTACGACGCCCTGGTCCGCCTGGCCCAGGACTTCTCGATGCGCTACCCGCTCGTCGACGGGCAGGGCAACTTCGGCTCCGTCGACGGCGACTCGGCTGCCGCCATGCGGTACACGGAGGCGCGCCTCACCGCGATCTCCGCCGAGATGCTCGCCGACATCGACAAGGACACGGTTGACTACGAGGACAACTACGACGGCACCCAGAAGCAGCCGTCGGTCCTGCCGGCGAAGCTCCCGAACCTGTTGATCAACGGGTCGTCGGGGATCGCCGTGGGCATGGCGACCAACATCCCGCCCCACCACCTGGGCGAGGTCGTGGACGCCACGGTTGCCTACATCAATGACCCGTCGGTCACCAACGACGACCTGTGCAACATCGTCAAGGGCCCCGACTTCCCCACGGGCGGCTCCATCTTCCGCTACGAGACGCGCCGCAACTCGCTGACCGGCGAGAACGAGACCGTCGACGCGATCCGCGAGATGTACGCCCACGGCCACGGGCGGGTGGTGATGCGGGCGCAGGTCGCGTTCGAGGAAGCCCGCCACGACCGCACGGCGATCATCGTGTCCGAGCTCCCGTACCAGGTGAACAAGGCGACGCTGCTCGAGAAGATCGCCGACCTGGTCAAGGACAAGAAGCTCGACGGCATCAGCGACCTGCGCGACGAGTCCGACCGCGATGGGATGCGGATC
>JAJYMP010000780.1 GCA_021786915.1 Chloroflexota bacterium | reverse complement strand
CGCCGCCCGAGCCGCCGGAGGCCGCGGCCGACCCGCCCGAGGGCGCCGCCGAGGTGGCCGCCGATCCGCCGGCGGAGGGCGCGGCCGACGTCACCGCTGACGCGCCAGCCGATGCGGGCGCCGAAGCCGGCGCAGATGCCCCGGCGGACGCGGAGGCGTTGGCCGTGGGCGACGCCGTGGGCGGGGCGTAGGTCCAGGCCGGCGGCTGTGCCGCGGCGCAGGCGGACACGAGGACGGCGACGACGAGCAGGGCGGCGGCGGCGAGGGGACGGCGCATGGGGACCTCGAAATGGGCAACACCGGCAGGGTGGAACTGGGGCGAATCTACCGAAAGACGCCCGATTGCGCCGCCGAGCGGGCCTGGTCGGGGCTCAGCGTCCCTTGCCGGACGCTGTCGCGGTCTCGAGCCCGAGCCGGATCGCCACTGACGCCGCCTCCACGCGGCCCGACACGCCGAGCTTGGCGAGGATATTCCCGACGTGAACGCCGACCGTCTTCTGGCTGATGAACAGCCGGTCGCCGATCTCGCGGTTGGTGCGGCCCTGGGCGATGAGCCCCAGCACCTCGAGCTCGCGCCGCGACAGCCCGAAGGTGTCCTGGCTCGCGGTGGCCGGGGCCGCGACGAGCGGCGCGTGGACGATCGAGACGGGCGCGTCGGCGAGCGGCTCCGTGGCCACGGCGGCCGTGACCGGCGAGGGCGGCGCGGCGGGCTCGGCGAGCAGCGCGTCCACCTCGGGCGAGAGGGGGATCATCGCGCGCCCGGCGAGGTCGCGGAGACGGCGCAGCAGTGGCCGGGCGCGCAGGCCCAGCGCGAGCCGGACCGCCTCGGCGAGTGGCTCGCGGGCGTCCACGCGGACCAGCCGGGCGTCGGTCCGGTCGCGGTTGCCGCCAGGCCCGGCGATGGCCGCGGCGAGGATCGTCTCCGCCTGGCGCCAGCGGGCGCGAGCCTCGCGGTAGGGGTCGCCCAGGGCGTGCCAGCGCACGGCGAGGTCCGCCCAGTTCGCCGGGTCGTCGCGGCCCATCAGGCGGGCGTGGAAGGCGCGGGCCATGGCGAGGCACGCCTCGGGCTCCGACGAGCCCAGCACCTCGCCCTCCGCGCGAACCCGGGCGACGGCCGCCTCCGCCTCCGCGAGGATCCGATTCGAGCGCTCGCGCGACGCCGCCATGTCGCCGATGCGGCGCCGGTCCCGGGCGTCTGCGACGATCGCCGACTCGACCTCCAGCGCGGTCGAGGCCATGCGCGCAACCAGCACCCAGTCCTCGGTGCCCCGGAGGCGCGCCCAGCCGCGCTCGGCCGCCCGGCGCGCATCGGCCAGGTCGCCGCTCCACATCGCGTAGGCGGCCGTCGCCTGGTACGCCGGGACGGCGAACTGGAGGTCGCCTCCGGTCTCGAGCTCCACCAGGATCCGCCCCAGCAGCAGGCCCGCCTCCTCGCCCGCCTCGGTGTCGATCTCGACGATGACGAGGTTGAGGATCGCGGCCACGAACGGGATGCCAGCCGGGCTCCAGTCGAGGGCCCGCAGGCTCAGCTCGCGCGCCTCCACCCAGCGCCCGATCTCCACGAGCACGCCGGCCACGTTGCCCGCCAGCAGGTTCCCGTACACGGCGTCGAGGTCGTGCTCGGCGGCCCACGCCATGCCCCGGAACGTCTCGTCCACGGCCTCGGACGGCCGGCCGAGCAGCTCGAGGACGGACGTGAGGTTGATGGTGGCGCGCCAGCGCTCCTCGGCCAGCCCCAGTGCGTCAGCCCGTCGCTGCGCCTCCCGGAGCATGTCCGGCGCAGCCTCGGGGCGCCCGCCCCAGCCATAGATGGTCGCCAGGGTGGTCAGGGCGTGGATCGCCTCGGGTTCGGCGGCCTCGCCCAGCATCCGGGCGAGCTCGAGCGCGCGGTCGGCGGCCCGCTCGGCGTCGGCGAAAGAGCCCGCGATCATCCGCTCCTGGGCGAGCAGGGCGAGGATCCTCGCCCGCTCCACGGAAGCCTCGGGCGGCACGGTCTCGGCCGCTCGGCGGAAGGCCGTCGTGGCGCCCGTCGGGTCGCCGGCGGCGAGCCGGTACCGGCCCAGCCGCCCCTCGAGCACGGCCCATGCCATCCGGTCACGGCGCTCCCCCAGGGCGGCGCGCGCACTCTCGCCGTACGCCACTGCCCGCATGGGGCGCATCGAGGCGAAGGCGGCCTCGGCCGCGAGCTGGGCGAGCTCGGCGGGGTCGTCGCCGGGCTCCGGGTCCGCGGGGGGCGGCAGTTCGAGCGCCGTCTCGAGCGCGGCCAGCGCGTCCTCGGGCGCCTCGAGCCGCATCGCCTGCCGACCCGCCGCGATCGCGGCGGATCGCGCCTCCGCCAGCCGGTGCGCTGCGAGCCAGTGGTTTGCGGCGACGACGGGCTGGTCCTCGAAGGCGCGGGCGAGGGCGGACCGGTAGCGGGGAACCTGGGCCGGCAGCAGGTCCGAGATCACGGCCCGGGTGATCAGCTCGTGGCGGATGTGGAGCAGCCCGTCGTCCGTCCGGCGCACGAGCCCGTGCTCGATCGCCTCGTCCAGCCCGGCTGACAGATCGGCGTCAAGCGAGTCGCCGCGATGCCGCGGCGCGGTGGACGACCGAGGCGGCAGGTGGCCGGCCCGCTGCTCCTCGAATGCCTGCGCCGCGCGCTCCAGCCGCTCGTGATCCATCGGGCGGTCCGCGGTGGCGAGCAGGCGGAGTACGCGCCGGCACTCCGGGGCGCGTCGCGCGAGTCTCGCCGCCACCAGGTCCGAGAGCGTGCCGGTCAGCGTGGCGTTGCGCAGCTCGCGCCGGGCGGAGATCAGCTCCTCCACCACGAGCGGTGACCCCGCCGAGCGCTCGGCGACGAGGACGACGATCGACGCCGACGGCCGCTCCCCCTCGATGCCCTCGATCAGCGCCGCGATGTCGCGCCGCGCCAGGGGCGCGAGGTGGATGCGGACGGGGGGTCGCAGCCCGGCGTCGATCACCGCCAGGTTCTCGCGCAGGGGATGGTCGCGCAGCAGGCGGTCGGGCTGGTACGACAGGACGAGCGCGATCCGCTCGTGCTTGGCGGTCCGGGCGAAGAACGTCGCCAGGGCGCGCGTCGCGGCGTCCGCAGCGTGGAGGTCCTCGAGCACCAGCACGATCGGACGATCGGCCGCGACCCGGCCGAGCCAGCGCAGAATCGCCTCCAGCGCGCGCGGCTGGCGGCGCTCCGGATCGGCGAGGGCACTGATGGCGGGGGCCGGAACCGAGGCGGCCAGGGCGGCCAGCCCCGGCAGGTCGGCGAGGATCGGGCGGGCGTCGCCCCGCAGCAGCCCCTCGAGCTCGGTCTGCGGGCGTGTGGCGAACAGCGGGCCGAGCGCGTCGAGGACGGACTGCCAGGGGGGATCGGCGGGTCCGTGGGCGCGGCCGCGCAGCACCAGCGGGGCGGCCGACGACGCCGCGACGCGGGCGAGCCCCTCGTCGAGGAACCGCGAGACGCCGATCCCCGCGGTCCCCGCGACCACGACGGCGGTGGCCGTCCCGCTCGCCGCGGCGGCGATCGCCGCGTCGAACCGGGCGAGATCCGGCTCTCGCCCGATGAACCGTCGGCTGACGACACGGCCCGGCATCGCCCTCATTCTACGGAGCCCGAAGGCGCCGGCCGAGGGGCGGCCGCGCCGAGTACGCTCGTGACGTGCAGGAACGCCGCGCGCCCCATCCCCGCAACGACCTCAACGAGCTGCCCGGCGAGGAGTGGCTCTACTTCACCAAGTCGGTGTGGAGCACCGCCTACCCGAGCGAGCTCGGCCATGCTCGGCGCAAGGCGCACGGCGCCAACAAGCCGCCCCGGCTGATGGCCCGCCTCATCGAGTTCTTCACGCGGAGCGGCGAGCTGGTCCTCGACCCGTTCGCGGGCGTGGGCGGGACGCTGCTGGGAGCGGCCATCGCTCGCGGTCCGCGCAGGGCGATCGGAATCGAGCTGGACCCGCGCTGGGCCGCGGTCTACGCGGAGACGGTCGCCTCGCTCGCCGCCGAGCACGGGGGCGCCGGGCCCCGGCTCGCCGACCTCGGCCCCAACGACCCCGGCGGCATCCGCGGGTTCGACCCGTCGGGCTGCGAGCTGCGGGTTGGCGACGCCCGAGAGCTGCTGCGCGCCCTCCCGGACGCCTCGATCGACTTCGTGGCCACCGACCCGCCGTACAACGTGCAGCTGCCGATGACGATGGCGGGCGGCAAGCTCGCCGAGGCCCACGCCAACCGGCGCACGGACTACGCCATGGTGTCCGAGCTCGCCGGCGACCTCGCCAACCTGCCCGACTACCCAGCCTTCCTCGACGCGATGGGCGGGATCCTCGCCGAGGTCCAGCGGGTGCTGCGGCCGGGCCGGTACGCGGTGCTCATCGTCCGCGACGCGTACCAGGGGGGCCGCTACCTGTTCACGGGCTCCGACCTCGCCGCCCGCGCCGACGCCGTGGGCCTCGTCCCAAAGGGCGACATCGCGTGGTACCAGGCGGGGACGCGGCTCCGGCCGTACGGGTACCCGCGGACGTTCGTGCCCAACATCGCGCACCAGCACATCGTGGTGCTGCGCAAGGCGCCGGAGCCACGTTCCGGGAAGCGCGGCGGGCGTCCCGACATCCCGGGGTCGGGGGGGCGAGGCTAGGCCTCGCCGAACTGCTGGCGCCGCTCGGAGTACAGGCGCAGCACGTCCTCGAAGGAGCCCGGCGCCGGGCCCTCGTCCGCCGAGGTCCACGTCCCGCCGACGCCCCGCATGGCTGCGAGCGGCACGGGCGGCAGCAGGCCCGCAGGCGGGCGCGGGGCGGCGGGCGCGGACGGGAGGGTTGGCTGCGGCGCGGCAGGCGGCGGCGCTGCAACCTGCGGCGGGGCGTCCACGATCGCCGCGCCGAGGACCATCTTGTGGAGCCAGCCCTCGCGGCCATCGGGGCACAGGACCCGCCAGTAGGTCCCCAGCCTCTCGAGCAGGACCACCTCGTCGCCCTCGTCGAGGGAGCCGATCTCCACGCCGCGGACGTCATCCGGCTGGTCGAGCAGGCTCACGAGGCGATAGCGGATCCGACGCCGCTCGAGGCCGGAGACGGCATCGCTCGCCTGGCCGGTGAACTCCAGGCTGATCGACGTGCGCACGGACCGCGCAGGATCGGCCTTGCGGGCATCCATGAGTGACTGGCGCCGCCAGCGGGGAACGTCAGAATCCGCTGGTGCAGCGGACGCCGGCGCGCCAGCCGCTGCCCGGACTGCGTTCGCGACGGCCTCCGAGTCGGGGACCAGCACCGCGGCGGGGACGAGGTTCGCGGCCGCCGCACTGGGCATGCCGGTCGCCGCGGCAGCAGCCAGGACGGCGTCGGGCGCGGTCGCCGACTCGTCGCGGCGACGACGGCCGAAGGCGAGGAACGCCATGGCCATCGCCACCCCGCCGGTCGTCACGACCATCGTGGGCATGAGGCGCAACAGCATCGCGGCCGCCGTCGAGGAGCTCCCCAGCGTGGCCCCGTGCCCGAGGCCGCCGCCGTTGCCGCCGAACGGGCCGTCAGTGGTGCGGCCGGGTCCGCCAGTGCCGCTGTCGGCGCCGGGCGCGCCGCCGCTGCCGTTGCCGGCAGGGGGGACGATGACCGCGACCGCCCCGTCGCTCGACGAGGGAGCGGGCGATTGCGACGCGCCGCCGCTCGCTGACGGGCTGCCGCCCGGGCTGTCGGTCCCGCCCGAGGAGGCAGGGGCGGCCGAGGACCCCGCTGAGCCGGCCGACGACCCGTCGCCGCCCGGCGCCGTGCCCGACCCGGGCTGGTCCCCGGGCTGCCCCGTGGGCTCGGGAGGCGTGGTGGGCTGTGCGGTGGGAGCCGCGGTGGGCCGGGGCGTGGCGGCGGCCGTCGGACTGGGCGTGGGCTCGGCAGTCGGCTCAGGGGTCGGCTTCGGGGTGGGCTCAGGCGTCGGCTTCGGGGTGGGCGTCGGGGTCGGCCTGGGCGTCGGGCTGGGACCCTGGACGGTGACGGTCGGCCCATCGATCGAGCCCACCGCCCCGTCCACGTCCACGGCCTGGAACTGGCTGTGCCAGCTGCCCGCCGGGAGGCGGAACGTGGCCGAGAAGGCGACGTCGTGCCGCCACTGGCCGCCATCGCCGCTGGCGGTCATGGCGTGCAGCGATCCGGCCACGCTGACGCGGACGTACGCGGGCGCGACGTGGCCCTGGTCGTGGTAGGTGACCGTGAAGGTGAAGTCCGTCGTCGTGGTCCCGCTGGCGGGCGAGACGGCGGGGTCGCTCAGGTTGACGGGCGAGCTGACGGACTGGGCCGCCAGCGCCGGCGCGACCGCCGCGAAGATGAGGAGCACCGCGGCCGCGAGCGATCGGACGCGCACGCTGCCGAGCACGCCGACGACCGCCGGGACTGTGCGATGCGACTTGTGAGCCACCGAGGCGTCCGCCTCCCCCTGATCACCCAGAACGTCGGGGACAGGCGCAGCATCTCGGCTGGGCAGGTCGGCGGCTATGGTACGGGGGTCCCGACGACGGCCTGACCCCCGTCCGGGGCGCCGCCCCGACCGTTGAGGACCCCCGGCGCGCGCACGCTCGCGGGGGGTGGTGCGCGCGAGCACGCGATCGTGTCGGTGCGGTGCGCTCCGGTGGGGAGTCGGGAACCCATGCGTCCTCCTACCTAGGCCGAATCGGCCACGCGCAGGCGCGCGTACCGCGGCGAGGATCAGGTCATGCAGGTGATCGCAGCAGCTCCCCCCGTGACGATCGTCCAGCGACTCGCCGTCGCCCGGTCCGCCGTCGTCGCCACCCTCCTGGTCGCCGCGGCCGCATCGCTGGCGTGGTTGTTCGTGGGCACGCCGTTCGTCGGGTCGCTCATCCCCGAGGGCCGGCCCTCCGACGCCCAGGTGATCGTCAATGTCCTCGTCTGGACGGCGGTGCTGATCGTCCCGGCGAGCCTGCTGCTCATCGGGGTGACACGGCTGGTCGAGGCGTTCGAGGCGGCCGCCGCACTGCGGCCGCGGCCCCTCAGCCCCGCTGTCCGGGATGCGCTCGGCCCTGATGCCCTGGCCGCGACGGACCTGCGCCTGCCGGGCGGGCGCCGCGTCCACGAGCTCGTGCTCGGCTCGTTCGGGATCGTGGTGGTCGGCGAGGTGCCCCCGGCGTCGATCAGCCGCAATGTCGGTCCTCGCTGGGAGATCCGCGACGAGCGCGGGCGCTGGATCCCGGTCGAGGGGCCGATGGACCGGACCGCACGGGACGCCGAGCGCGTTCGCGGCTGGTTGGCGGGCGACGACCGCGACTTCCTCGTCAAGGTCTACGCGGTGGTGGTGACCAACGATCCCCGCGTCGAGCGGACGGCGAACTGCGCGGTGGTCCGGCCGAGCGACCTGGCGTCCTGGATGGGCGCCCTCCCGCCCCAGCGCGGCCTGAGCTCCTCGCGACGCGAACGCGTGGAGCAGCTGGTCCGCGAGATCGCGGCCTCCGGCACCAGCCGCTGACGCGGACGCCGAGCCGGGAGACGAGGCCGAGCCGCCCGAGACGACGCGGCAGGCGGGAACCGGCGGCGAAGGCGGTGACCGCGGCGAAGGCGGCGAAGGTGGTAGGGGAGCCAGGACTCGAACCTGGAACCAGCGGGATATAAGCCCGCCGCTCTAACCAATTGAGCTACTCCCCCGGGGGATTCGGCCGGGCCGGTGCCGACGGACGGTCAGCCGGCGCCGGAACGGCCGTTGCGGCCCCGGAACAGCGAGAGGCCGCGGTGCCGAGAGCGCGCTTCCGCGCCTATGGTGCCACCGGCCGCCGTCCAGCTGCCACTGGGGTGCAGGGCGCGGCCCGCTCCCTCGTTGGCGGCCGGCGGGCTCGGGGGCGACGGCTCGATGCCGAGCTCCTGCGCCAGGGCGTGGTCCTCGGGTGTGCGCTCGCTCACCAGCGGCAGCTCGTCGGGGTCGGGCGGCCGCGGCGTCTGCGCCACGCCGACCTTCGGCGGGCGGGCGTACCGCGGCCCACCCACGAGCTTGGGCAACGACACGACCCCGCGGTCGGCGACGTCCACGGATGAACCCTCTACGTCGGCTGGCTGGCGGCCAGCGCCACCTGTGGATGATAACGAGACCGGACCGGCCTGCATCCCCCCTTACAGGTGGGTGAGGATCGGCTTCAGGATCTCATGGAGCAGAACGAGGACAAGGTAGGCGATCGGGACGGCCGCGAACAAGCCGAGCATCGCGCTCCAGCCCGTTCTTGTGGTGCGTGTGCGCGCCGCTCCAGACGGCAGCGGGACGATCAGCCATGTCACGAACGAGCCAACCGCGAGCACGAGCACCACGTACAGGGCCAGGAACCCGATGCGCAGGTCCCCGCCCGGCAGGTGGGCACCGCTGTCGAGGGCGATGTCGTAGGCCTCGAACCCCACGCCCAGCACGACTGCGATGACGAGGCTGCTGGCCACCGCCCGGACAACGGGCCGCGGCGCCTTGCGGAATTGGCGCCACCGCACCTCGAAGAAGCCGCGCCGCCGGGGTTCGGCCGGGCGCAGGCGCTCAGGCGAGTGGCTGGCCATCGCTGCCCAGGACGGTCAGCCGCCGCGTCGGCAGGGTTCCCGGCGCGTGGCGCGCCACCTGCTCGACCACCTCGGCCACCCGGTCGAGCTCCGCCTCGGTGGTCCAGAAGCCGATCGAGAGACGGAGCGCGTCGATCGCGGGCAGGTCGCGGAGGATCGCCATGGCCCGCGGCGCCACCTCCGCGAGGGCCTCGGCCGCGGTCCAGCCCGCGATCCGGAACGCGACCAGCGTGCCGGCGACGGGCCGCGGCGTCACGAGGCTCACGCCTGGGATCGCGGCCAGACGGTCCGCCATCGCGCCCGCGAGACGGACCGCCCGCTCCTGCGCCCAGGGCACCCCGACGTACATCGAGAGCCAGCCGAGGCTGCGGGCGAAGCCCACCACCGAGGGGCGGTGGAAGCCGGTCGCCTCGAAGCGGCGGGCGCCCGGCTGGAGCACCGGCGCCTCGAACGAGAACTCGCGATAGGAGAGGTAGCCGGCGAGGGCCGGGACCGTGGCGTCGGCCAGCCCCCGGCGGACCCACAGGGCGCCCATGCCCTCCGGGCCGAGCAGCCACTTCTGGGCGGGGATCGCGTAGGCGTCCACGCCCAGCTCGTCGAGGACCACAGGGATCGCGCCCGCGGCCTGGGCGCCGTCCACCACCGCCACCGCTCCTGCGGCCCGCGCGAGCGCCCCCAGGCGGCGGACGGGCAGCACGGCCCCCGTGGTCCACAGCGCGTGGCTCACCATGATCGCCCGGGCCGGCCGGGCGAGCGCGGCCTCGAAGGCGGCCACGACGCGGTCGGGATCGCCGCCGTCGCCCACGTCCACCCGCTCCACCTCCACCCCGAGTCGTGCCCGGAGCGCGAGCAGCGGCCCGAGGCCGCCGGGGTGCTCGTGGCCCGTGGTGAGCACGCGGTCGCCGGGCTGCCAGGACAGCGACGAGACGATCAGGTTGAGCCCGTCCGAGGTCGAGTGCGTGAGGGCGACATCTGCGGGGTCCGCGACCATCACGGCCGCGACGGCTGCCCGCGCCTCGTCCATCCGGGCGGACGCGTCGTGCCACTGCTCCGCGAGGGCGCGCCCGGTCGTCAGCTCGAGGGCCGCCTGCTCGTCCATGGCGCGCTGCGACTCGGCGGGGATGGGGCCGCAGGTGCCGGCGTTGAGGTAGATCCCGGCTCGCGTGGCGGGCAGGAGCTCGCGGACGGCCGCAACCCGCTCGGGGTCCGGCATGAAGGGGGACAGCACGCCCGTATGATATCGATGCGCCTGCGCTGGGCCGGCGCCCCGTCACCGCTGGAGGTGCGCGTGTCCGGCTTCGCCCGCCCGGAGCTCCTCGCCACGCCCGAGTGGCTGGCAGAGAACCTCGATCGGCCCGACCTCCGCGTGCTCGACGTCCGCTGGCGGATCGACGGCACCGCGGCCACGCTCTACGGCACGGGGCACGTCCCCTCCGCGGTCCACCTCGACTGGCGCGAGGCCGTGACGCAGGTGACCGACGGCGGCAGCGCGTTCCAGCTGGCGGCGCCGGACAAGATCGCGGCGGCCATGTCGCGCGCTGGGATCGGCGACGGCACGTCGGCCGTGATCTACGACGACACGCAGGGCTACTACGCCTCGCGGGTGTGGTGGAGCCTGCGCGCCTACGGCTACGAGGCGGCCCGGGTCCTCGACGGCGGATGGCCGGCCTGGACGGCGGGCGGGCACCAGGTGGTGAACGGCATCCCCGAGCCGCCGCGCGCCACCTTCACGCCCCGCGCACAGGTCCGGCTGCGGCTGACCATCGGCGACGTCCGCAACCTGCTCGGCTCACCCGAGGTGCAGCTGCTCGACGCGCGCGGCCCGGCTGAGTTCCGCGGGCTCGAGGGCGAGGCCACCCGCCTGGGCCACATCCCGGGTGCGATCAACGTGCCCGCCGCTGCCCTGAACCGGCCCGGTTCGCAGCTGCTGCGGGACCCCGACGAGCTGCGGGCCCTGCTGCTCAAGGCCAACGTCACCAAGAACCGCCGTCTCGTCTGCTACGACGCCGCGGGGGTCGCTGCCACGCGCCTCGCCTTCGTGCTCACCCTCCTGGGCCACGAAGACGTGGCGGTCTACGACGGCGGCTGGTCCGAGTGGGGCGAGCGCTTCGACCTGCTGCTGGGGCGCTGAGGAGGAAGCCGGGCGTCAGGGCGGAGCGATGCCCCGCCGCCGCGCTCGGGCCGCTGGCGGAGCGGCCGACTCAGCGCGTGCCCTCCCAGGGGTCCGCAGCGACCTGGCCGCTCTCGCCCGGCCGATCCCCGGGCTGCGAGTACCGGGCGAGGATCTGCGCGCGCTGGTGGTTGACCGCGATCATCAGTGCGGGCTGCGGGCCCAGGCCCAGCGCCCTCGCCTGGAACTCGGCGTCGGTCACGGGCAGGAACCGTCCCGTCAGGTCGGTCAGCGCCTCGCGCAGGTTCGCCGCGCCAGCGAGCAGGTGGAGCGTGCCGGTGACCCGGAACGGCGGCACCGAGATGATCGCCTCGCGCTGCATCTTCGGGGCGCGGAGCTCGGGCGTGGGCGCCACGGGCGTGTCCGCCACGGCGAACATCACCGCGTCGAGGTTGACCTGGGCGATGTCGGCTGTGATCGGCTCGCTGCGGCCGTCGAGCTCGGTCACCGTGACGTCCTCGAGCACGAGGTAGGGCGCCTCCGACAGGTTGAGGATGTCGCTCACCCGATGCTGGCGGGTGCGGACGCCGCCGCGGACGATGAGCGCGTCGGTGTACAGGGTCAGGTCAACTCGGCCGAGATCCGAGAACGCTGCGAACATGGCCTACTCCCCGGTCGCGTCTGGAGCGGGGACGCGTGCGCACAGAGTACGAGGCTCGCGAACCCTGCGCCATATCCGCCGGCATGCGGTGGCGGGCCATGGGGCTCCGGTGGAGGGGCCGCCGTGGCCCGATCCCATGCCGGGGTCAGCAGCGCGCAGAGGCCGTCACGAGGTGCTCGGCGCCGTGCTGGAGCCCCTCGTACAGCACAGCCACGGTCGCTGTCGTGTCGACCTCGTCGGCCGGCTTGTCGAGCCGGAGGCGGGCGATCCGCGGGAAGCGGAGCGCGTAGCCGGACCGGTGGCGCGTGCTGCGCATGATCACGTCGAACGCGACCTCGACCACGACCATCGGCTCGACGAGGCGGAACCGGCCGTGCACGGAGATCGTGTGCGCCTCGAACCAGCGGGTCATCTCCGCGATCTCGGCATCGGTCAGGCCGCTGTACGCCTTGCCGATGGTGACGAGGTCGCCGCTCGCCGCGTCGCGGACGGCGAACGTGTAGTCCGAGAGCACGCCGTGCCGCTTGCCGTGGCCCGCCTCGACGCCCACCACCACGCAGTCGAGCGTCGCCAACGCCTTCTTCATCTTCAGCCAGCCGAGCCCTCGTCTGCCGGGCGTGTAGGCGCTGGCCGGGTCCTTGACCATCAGCCCCTCGTTGCGCCTCGCGCGGGCGGCGGCGAACGCGGTCTCCAGCTCGTCCACGGACGCCACGCTGGCGAGGTGGCTCAGCGCGAAGCCCCCGCCGTCGGCCGCCAGCGGGAGCGCCAGCCGCTCCAGCCGTGCGCGCCGCTCGGTGAGCGGCACGTCGAGCAGGGGCCGCACGACGCCGTCCCCGCCCTCGTCAAGCGCGAGCGCGTCCCAGGCCACGAAGATCACCGGGACCTCGGCGCGGATCTTGGCCGACGGCGACTTGCGTCCCAGGCGCGCCTGGAGCTGGAGGAACGGCAGGACCACACCGCCCTTCCAGGCGAGGACCTCGCCGTCGAGGATGCCGGCCCAGGAGAGCTCGCGCGCAGCGTCGATCACC
>JAJYMP010000265.1 GCA_021786915.1 Chloroflexota bacterium | reverse complement strand
TTTCGGGCCGTTATCCCCCACTTCAGGGCAGGTCACCTACGCGTTACTCAGCCGTTTGCCACTAACGAGCAAGCTCGTTCGTTCGACTTGCATGTCTCATGCACGCCGCCAGCGTTTATCCTGAGCCAGGATCAAACTCTCCGCGAAAACTCAATCTTGCGATTGAGTCAAATCTCGAGGGTTTGTCCAGGCAGTTCTCGTACTGAGTTCCTACCACTCTTCAGTTGTTAAGGTGCAGCGCCCGGCCTTTACCGCCCGGAGCGCGGACTGCCCATTGTGGCGCAGTTCGCTCACCGTGTCAAACGCGGCGGGGGATCCCAGCTGGTGGGCCGGGAGACCGGTGGCCTCGGGTTCTTGAGGCGCGAGGCGAGATATTAGGGAACCCCGGAACCCCTGTCAAACGGCTTGCGCCGGGGGCCCGCCGCGTCGGCCGCATCTTCAGATGGGACCCTCCCCGACGAGCAGGACCACCATCCCGCCGACCACGAAGCAGAGGAGCCCGAGCTCGGCTGACGCCGCGGCGCCGCCCGGCCCGATGGCCAGGAGCCACGCTGCGAGACCGATGATGGCAGCCAGGATCGGCTTGACGAGCCGCAGCAGCAGTTCGAAGACGAGCTCGCGCATCTAGAGCGCCCTCCGGCCCTGGAACGACCTGATCAGGGTCACGTCATCGGCATACTCGAGGTCGCCTCCCACTGGAAGACCCCGCGCGATGCGCGTGACGGCGCCGACTCGACCCTCGAGCCGTTCGCCGAGGTACATCGCGGTGGCCTCGCCCTCGAGCGTCGGGTTGGTGGCCAGGATGACCTCCTCGATCTGCTCGCCATCGGCCGACGCCTCGTCGACGCGCTCGAGGAGCTCGCGGATCCGCAGCCGGTCGGGCCCGATCCCGTCGATCGGGCTGATGGCCCCGTGGAGCACGTGGTACCGGCCGCGGAACTCGCCGGTGCGCTCAATGGCGAGCACGTCGAGCGGCTCCTCGACCACGCACAGCCGCGCGACGTCTCGGCCGGGGTCGCGGCAGATCGGGCAGACCGGCGCGTCGCTGATGTTGAAGCACCGATCGCAGAACACCACCTCGTCGCGCACGGCCACGAGTGCGCGAGCCAGGGCACGCGCCTCGGCGTCGGGGGCGCGCAGGAGGTGGTAGGTCAGCCGCTGCGCCGTCTTGGGGCCGATCCCCGGCAACCGGGAGAACGCCTCGATCAGGCGGGCGACGGGCTCGATGACCGGCGAGGCCACGGGCAGGTCAGCCTAGACCGGGGATCCGCAGGCCGGCGGTGACGGCGCCCATCTTCTTCTCGGCGAGCTCGCGCGACGCGTCGAGCGCCTCGTTGACGGCTGCGAGCACGAGGTCCTGGAGCATCTCGACGTCGTCGGGGTCGACGGCGTCCTTGTCGATGACGAGTGCGGTCAGCACCTGCTTGCCGCTGACGGTCGCCTTGACGACCCCGCCGCCCGCGGTGCCGTCGACCGTGAGCGTCTCGAGCTCGGCCTGCACGCGCGCCATGTCCTGCTGCATCTGCATCGCCATGCGCTGCAGGTTGGCCATGCCCATGTGTGGATCCTCCGGGTGGTGGGGCGTTGGCGCCCAGTCTCGCCCAAGCGGACGCCGCGCGCTGGCCGGGCGGAGCGCTCAGGTGGTGGTCAGGTGATCTCCGGCACGTCCGCGAGGTCCTCCGCGAAGATGCGGTGGGCCTCGTCGAGGATGCGCACCTCGTCCACGTCGGACGGGAGCGGCGGCACGAGCTCGAAGTTGGTGGCCACGCACCGGACGCCGACGTCGTGGCCGAGGAACTGCGCGAGCCCGGTCTCGAGGTTCGAGCGGCGGCGCTCGGCGACGTCCTTGAAGAACGCCTTCTCCTCGGGGAATGCGAGCGTCACGACATTGGCCTCAACGCCGATCGGTCGGCAGTCGAGGATGAGCGGCCGCAGCGACGGATTGGCGCCGATGATGGAGATCACCTGTGGCCAGCCGTGGCGGAGGCGCTCGAGGTCGTCGGCGCCGGGCTCGGCAGGCCCGACGTCGGGGGCCGCTGCCGGGCCGGGCTCGGGCGATTCTGCAGGCGCTTGTCTCGGCGCTGCCGGGGACTTGGCCCTCGGCACGGGTGCGGCGGGCGATACGGCCTCGACCGGCGCTGGCTCGCGCGCTGGCGCTGGCGACTGAGTCGGCGTCGCGGGCGCTGGCGCCTCGGTCGGCGCGGCGGGCGCTGCAGCCCCTGGGGCAGCTCGGCGCTCCACCGCTGATGGCACGCCGTCTGCCGACGCTGGCGATGCGGCGGCCTGGCCAGCCGTGCCGGGTGCGCCCGGCACGGGCGCCGGGAAGGGCGGCGGAGACGCGGACGCCGTGATCGAGGGATCGAGCAGCGCCAGCTCGAGCTGCAGGCGCAGACCGCCCGCCCCCAGCCGCGAGGTGTCGATGGCGGCCAGGCGTCGAACGGCTGAGACCACCGCTGGCTCCACGGGTCGCCCCGCCCCCACGTCATCGAGCATTCGGTCGCGGAGCGCCTCGACCGCCTGGTCGAGGAACACGCGGAGGTCCCGGCCCCGCTCCTCGAGGCCGTCGAGCACGCTGATCCCGCCCGCCGGGTCCCCGCCGACCAGGGCGACGAGGTAGGCGCGGACCGACTCGGCGTCGGCGAGGCCGAGCAGGTCCCGCACGGCCCCGGCCTCGATCCGTCCCGAGGTGGAACTGAGGAGCTGGTCGAGGATCGACTCGGCGTCACGCATCCCGCCGGCCGCCAGCCGGGCCACCAGCCGCACCGCGTCGGGGTCGACGTCGCGCCCGTCGGCCGCCAGGATCATGTCGAGCTTGCCGGCGATCTCGGCCACGGTCAGGCGTCGCACGTCGAACCGCTGGACCCGCGACAGGATGGCCGGCGGGAAGTCCTGCGGGTGGGTGGACGCGAACATGAAGGTCACGAACTCTGGCGGCTCCTCGAGCGACTTGAGGAGTGCGTTCCAGCCGTCCTTCGTGATCTGGTGCGCCTCGTCGAGGATGTAGACCTTGCGCCGCAGGTCCTGCGGTGCGTAGGCCAGGCGGTCGCGCAGGTCGCGGATGCTGTCGATGCCGCGGTTGGACGCCGCGTCGATCTCGACGAGGTCGAGCGCCCGGCCCTCGCGGATCGACACGCACGCTGGGCAGCGGTCGCAGGGGTCCCCGTTGGGCGCGAGGCTCGAGCAGTTGACGGCCTTGGCGAGGATCCGCGCGAGCGACGTCTTGCCCGTTCCTCGCGGTCCCGTCAAAAGGATCGCGTGCGCGACCCTCCCGGTCAGCACCGCGTTGCGCAGCGTCGCGACCACCGCCTCCTGCCCGACGATCTCCGAGAACGTCTGGGCCCGCCATCGGCGGTAGAGCGCCTGGTGGGCGATCCCTTCGGTCAACGCGGCTCCTGCGTCCGGCGGTGCGCGCCGTGCGCGCGAGGCGAGAGAAGGTTATGCCGTGCACCCTCCGTCGATACGGACGCCCCCGCGCCCAGCGAGCGGTCGCGGCTCGGACCAGGCCGTTCCGCGGCACCCGAAGCTCATCGCTGAGTGCTGCTTCCTTCCGGACCTGACACGGTTCACGAGTCTCCGCTGCGCGGGACCCGGCCCTCATCGTCGCGACCGCCGTCGGCTCTCGAGAGCGCCGACCTCGGGAGGGAATTCAGCCCTGCTGGAGCGGATTGCAGGTACAGGGCACCGCTAGTTCCCCGCCTAGCACGGCCCGGCGATGATAGCAGGGGCACGGCATCCGCCCGGTGCCGTGTCCGCCCGGTGCCGGGACTCCGCGCTCGCCGCGGGAGCTCTCGCCTGCGCAGGCCGGGCACCTGGCACTCGGGGGGCTGGCGGAGAGGGCGGGATTTGAACCCGCGATGGGTTGCCCCATACCGCATTTCCAGTGCGGCGCCCTAGGCCACTAGGCGACCTCTCCGCGGCGAAGCATAGCAAGACCCGACGGGGTCACCGCCGGGTCTGAATCGCTGCGAATGGCGGAGAGGGTGGGATTCGAACCCACGGTGCTTTCGCACACCGCTTTTCGAGAGCGGCACCATCAACCACTCGGACACCTCTCCGCGCGAGAGGATACCAAACGTCGGCGCGTTCGCCGACGGCATCGCCGTCCCCGTTCGCGCGCCGATCGGTCAGGCGCCGGTGGGAACCTCGGACGGGATCCCGGCGAGCTCCTCGGCCTCCTCGCGGCGGATTCCCGACACGATCTGGAGCCGGCGCCCGAGCGATGGGTGCTGCGCCAGCTGGAGCACCGTCCCGGCCGCACCCTCGAGGGGATTGGGGGACGCGTAGACGAGTGCCGCCACGTCGCAGGCCAGCAGTGCGCCGACGCACATCGAGCAGGGCTCCAGGGTCGTGAAGACCGTGAGGTCAGAGAGCCGCATCGTCCCGAGGCGCTTGGCAGCCTCGCGCAGGACGGTCATCACCGGGTGGGCGGTGGGGTCGTCGGCGTCGCCGGCGCGGTTGCAGCCGCGCGCCACCATCGCCTCGTCCATGACCGCGATCGCGCCCACGGCCGGTCGGCCGCGCCCTGCCGCCGCGCGCGCCTCGGCGAGCGCTTCGCCCATGAACAGCTCGTAGTTCATGTACCCGATCATAACCACCTCGGAGCGCGATAGGATGGCCCGGGTCCGTGCCTGCCCGGGCGTGGGGCGACCGGTCCGGCGCTCCGCGCTGCGTTGCGCCCACCACCAGCCACGGGTCGGCCGACGGCCGATCTCGAACCACTGGAGCGTGCCCTCATGGCTGCACCTCGACGGATCGGAATCCTCACTGGCGGCGGCGACGTCCCGGGCCTGAATGCCGTCATCAAGAGCGTCGTCTACCGCGCGACGGACCTGGGCTTCGAGGTCCTGGGCATTCGCCGCGGCTGGGAGGGCCTGACCCACCAGCGCCGCACCTCCGATCTCGATCCCGAGTACGTCCGCGTGCTCGACCGCATCAACACCCGCACCATCGACCGGACGGGCGGCACGATCCTCCACTCGTCGCGCACGAACCCGCGCAAGATGCGGGCGGCGAACCTGCCTGCCTGGCTCGACCCCAGGAGCGTTGCCGACAAGCAGGTCTCTGAAGGCGTCTACGACCTCACGGACCACGTCCTCGACACCATCGCGCACCTCGGGCTGACGCACCTGGTCACGATCGGCGGTGACGACACGCTGTCCTTCTCATCGGTCCTCTACTCCCGCGGCCTGCCCCTCGTGGCGATCCCGAAGACGATGGACAACGACGTCAACGGGACGGAGTACTGCATCGGCTTCTCGTCGGCGATCACCCGCGCGAAGGAGCTCGTGAACCGCCAGCGCAGCACGCTCGGCAGCCACGAGCGGATCGGCGTGTTCCGCATCTTCGGCCGCGACGCCGGGTTCACCTCGCTGTACACGGCGTACGTGACCTCGACCCGCTGCGTGGTGCCGGAGTTCGAGTACGACCTCGAGGCGCTGGCCGGGATCCTCAAGGAGGACCACCGCAACAACCCGTCGCGCTACGCGATGGTGATCACCGCCGAGGGCGCGATCTGGAAGGGCGCCCAGATGGCCGACGTGGGCGAGGCCGACGCCTTCGGGCACCGGCACAAGGCGAACATCGGCGAGGTGCTCGCGTCCGAGCTCAAGGCCAGGACCGGCATCGAGTCCGTGGCGTCCGAGCTGACCTACGACCTGCGCTCGGGCGAGCCGGACATGTTCGACTCGATGGTGGCGTCCACGTATGCCAACGTGGCGATGGACCTCATCGCCGACGGCGTCAGCGGTCGCATGACCGCGATCCGCGACGGCAAGTACGCGCACGTGTCGCTTGCCGAGACGGCCAAGCCGCCGCGGCGGGTCCAGCCCGACCAGTGGGACTCCAGCCGGTTCCGCCCGGTGTACGCGCACAAACTGGGCGTGCCGGTGCTGCTGACCCCGTCGCTCGGGCCGGTCGTCGAGTAGGTCGCCGCTCGCCGCTCCCCGCTCGCCGCTCGCCGCTCGCCGCTCCTCGCGCCCCGCTCCCCGCGATCCGAGCCCGCGCCAGACGCGTGGGCCCGTCCGTGTGCGCGGGTGCTGCTCGCCCGTGCTGCCGCTCCCGTGGCACCGCGAGTGGCGCCACTGCCGCTCGTCCGGCGAGCGAATGGACACGACGGCGTTCTGCATCGCTCACCAGGCGGCTGACGCGATGCCCAGGCGAGGCCGCCCGCTCGACCGGCGAGCGAATGGACCTGTCGGCGTTCCCGTTCCTCCGCGCAGCGAGCGGCGCCCGGATCAGCGCGTGGCGAGCGAGGGGCCCGCGCGCCCCGCTCGTGCCCCCGGCGGCCTGCTCGCCCGGCGAGCGAACCGACACCGCGGCGGTCCCCGCGACTCACCCGGCGGTCGGCGGGATGCGCAGGCGAGGCCCGCGGCTCGGCCGGCGAGCGGACGGACGCGTCGGCGTTCCCGTTCCTCCGCGCAGCGGGTGGCGCCCGGATCAGCGCGTGGCGAGCGAGGGGTTCAGTCTGCCCGGTGTCGGCTCGCATGGCTGCCGCTCGCCCGGCGAGCGAACCGACACGCCGGCGTTCCCCGTGACTCGCTAGGGGGTTGCCGGGACGCGCAGGCGAGGCCCCCCGCTCGGCCGGTGAGCGGATGGATGCGTCGGCGTTCCCGTTCCTCCGCGCAGCGAGCCGTGGCCGGATCAGCGAACGGGCCGCGCCGGCGCGCGGCGAGCGGCGAGCGGGTCTCCGGCGCGCTAGCCCTCCATGCCCGAGAGCTGGCGGATGGGACGGGCGAGGTTGGACATGTCCTCGTCGCCATAGCCCCGGGCGAGGAGGCCCGCCTCGAGCTGGGCGGCCAGCCCGGTGACCGGCAGCGTGACGCCGAGCGCACGCGCCATCTCGAGCGCGATGCCCAGGTCCTTGAGGTGGAGCGCGGTCTTGAAGCCCAGCGGGTAGTCGTTGTTGACCATCTTGGCGCTGCGGTTCGCGAGGATCCACGAGCCCGCCACGCCGCCGCCGAGCGCCGTGACGACAGCCGCCGGATCAAGGCCCGCCTTCATGGACAGGACCATCCCCTCGGCCACGGCGAGGTAGACCCCGGAGATCACGACCTGGTTCACGGCCTTGACGGCCTGCCCGGCGCCTGCGGGGCCGAAGTGCGTGATGGTCTTGCCCATCGCGGCGAGCACGGGCCGGGCGCGCTCGACATCGGCCTCGGTGCCGCCGGTGAAGATCGTGAGCGTGGCGTTCTTCGCGCCCTCCGAGCCGCCGGAGACCGGAGCGTCCACGAAGCCGACGCCCTGCTCCGCGAGGCGGACGGCGAAACTGCGCGTCGCATCCGGGGAGATGGTGGAGCAGTCGATGACCAGGGCACCCGAGGCGAGCCCGGCCGCGACCCCCTCGGCGCCGAACAGGACGGCCTCGACGTCGGGCGTGTCCGAGACGCAGGTGACGACAATGTCGGCGTTGCGCGCGACGTCCGCCGGTGACGCCGCCTCGCGTGCGCCTGCCGCGACGAGGTCGCCCGCCCTGCCGGGCGTGCGGTTCCAGACGCTGACCTCGAACCCCGCCTTGCGCAGGTTGCCGGCCATCGCCGAGCCCATGGTCCCCAGCCCGCAGAACCCGATCCGTTCCATTCGCTCCTCCGTGTGGTGGGCACAGGGTACAAGCGTGGCGACAGGCGGGCGTCGCGCTTCGAGGCCCGTCTCGCACGCTGCGGGCCGCGCACCGTCGTACGATCGTCTCGTGGAGTGGCTGGGCGTGGACCGGCAGCGACTCGGGACGGCGATGCTCGTGTTCGGCATCGTCGGCCTGCTGCTCGCCGCGCTCGTCGCGGTGACCCTCCTGGCGGGGGGCATCGCTGCCCGCACCCTCGACGATCGGGTGCTGGCGGGACAGGACCGGATCGCAGCCTCCCTGACCCGCCTCACGCTCACGATGGACAGCGTGGCGACGAGCGTGGACCACGGCTCGACCACCCTGGCGACCTCGCGCGACAGCGTGGCGCAGGCGGTGGACGTCCTGGGCGAGCTTGCGGGCACGTCGGACTCGCTGGCCTCGGCGCTCGACGTCTCGATCCTGGGCCAGCGGCCCTTCACCTCCGCAGTGGCGCAGATGCACGACATGGCAACGCGGGTTCGAACCTTTCAGGACGACGCGACGCGGCTGGCCGCGGACCTGGACCAGGACGCCAGCGACGCCACGCAGATCGCCGGCGAGGTGCGCGCCATGCGCTCCCAGGTGGCCGAGCTGGCGGGCGGCGTGACCGGGCTCACGGGCGCCCGCGACGTGGTCGGCTTCGCCCTGGGCGGGATCGTGCTGGGCGGGCTGCTCACGGCCTGGACCGCCGTGCTGGCCGGGGCGATCGCCTGGGCGGGGCTGCGCCTCCGCCGCCATGCCGCCAGAGCGTCGCTCGGGGCGGGGGCCGCGGATGCCGGCATATCGCCCTCGCTGCTGGAGCCGGCGCCCGGCCCGGCGTCGACTTCGGCCGAGGCGCCTGCCTCAACCTGGGCATCGACCTCGGCATCGGCATCGATCTCGCCCCTGGACACGATCATCCCGTCGTTGGACGACGAGTCCCGCGAATCCTGACCGCGCCCCCGGAGCGGCCGCCGCTCGGGCACACTGCGCGCATGGCAACCAAGATCATCCTCGACGTCGACACCGGCACCGACGACGCGGTCGCCCTCATGACCGCCGCCCTGTCCCCGGACATCGAGCTCGTTGGCGCCACCAGCGTCAACGGCAACACCGGGATCGAGAGCACCACCGAGAACACCCTGCGCGTGTTCCAGTGGATCGGAATGCCGCAGGTGCCCGTCCACCGCGGGATGTCGCGCCCTCTCGCTCGGCCCCAGGCGGAGCAGCCCAACCCGGCCAGCCGAATCCACGGCGACCTGCTGGACCTGCCGCCGGCCACGATCAAGGCCGCGCCGGGCCACGCGGTCGACTGGCTGATCGACACCCTGCTCGCGTCGGACGGCGACATCACGCTGGTGCCGGTCGGGCCCCTGACCAACATCGCCACGGCCATCCAGAAGGAGCCGGCGATCCTGGCCAAGATCCCCGAGATCGTGATCATGGGCGGCGCCCACGACCACGGGAACTCGACGGCGTCGGCCGAGTTCAACATCTGGCTCGACCCCGAGGCAGCGCGGATCGTGGTCAACTGCGGGCGCCCCATCCGGATGGTCCCGCTCGACGCCACGCACCGCGCGCTGGTCTCGACCGAGGACGCCGGCAGGCTGCGCGCGCTGGGCACGCCCGCCGGCGAGGCCGCGGCCCGTTTCGTGAGCAAGCGGATCGAGGGCTACGACGCGACCCAGCCGATGCACCGCGCCGGCGCCGCGCCGGTCCACGACGCGCTCGCAGTGTGCGCGGTGATCGACCCGTCGGTGATCACCACGCACTTCATCCCGGTCGACGTGGAGGTCGGCGGCGAGCTGTGCGTGGGCCGGACCGTGTGCGACTTCCGGTTCCGCAGCCGCAAGCCCGCCAACGTGCACTTCGCGATGGACGCGGACGAGCCCAAGTTCGTCGCGATGCTGCTCGACATCCTGGGCCGGACGGCGTAGCGGGTCCGGGGGGAGCGGGGGTGGCGGCTTCGGCGACAGCGGCATCACAGGGCGTCGGGCCGGGCCGTCTGGGCGCCGTGCGCGCGAAGGCGGGGATCGTGACGGGACTGGCGCTGCGAGGCGGCGCCCTGTTCGTCGGGGCGTTCCTGCTGGTCGGGATCCTGGGGCAGGTGCGGGGCCGCACGATGGATCCCAGCCTGTGGCTGCTCGACCTGCACGACGTGGCCGCGCCGGCTCGACTGGGCGGGCTCGCGGCGTCGGCGGCCCTGCTGATCGGGTGGGGGCTCATTCCGCAGGCGGGCTTCGCGCGTCGGATCGCCACGGCCGCGGCGTGCGGCGTGCTCGCGCTGCTGGCCCTGCGCGACGTGGTGGGTTTCGCGGCCGCGGTGGCGGCGGGCGGCGTCGCGCCGTTCGTGCCGGTGCCGCTGTCGGCGGTCATCGCATTGTGGTTCGCGGCGCTCGGGACAGCGGTCGCGGCCGGCTGGGCGCCCGGGCCAGCGACCCGGCGGCGGACGATTGCCGGGCTCGGGGTCGCCGTCGTCGGCTGGGGCATCGCCTTCCCGCTCGCGCAGATGCTGTTCTTCGGGACGACGGACTACCGCCGGCCGGCCGACGCGGCGGTCGTGTTCGGCGCCCGCGTCTACGCGAACGGCCAGCCGTCCGAGCTGCTCGCCAACCGGATCCAGACCGCCGTCGACCTGTATCGAGCCGGGCTGGTGCCGCGCCTCGTGATGTCGGGCGGCGACGGCGCCGACGGGGTCAACGAGGCCTCGGCGATGCGCGAGGTGGCGATCGCCGAGGGGGTGCCGGGCGATGCCGTCGTGGTCGACGGGAGCGGCGTCAACACCGAGGCGACGGTCGCGAACCTGACCCGGCTGATCGCCGACGGCTCGGTGCCCCTGCCCGACGGGACACTGATCACCGTCAGCCAGGCGTACCACCTGCCGCGCGTCCAACTGGCGTTCGCCGCGGCGGGGATCGACGTGCTCACGGTGCCGGCTCACGACCCCGAGTTCATCGTCGAGATGCCGATCCTCATCGGGCGCGAGGTGCTGGCGTTCTGGGCCTACGACCTGCGCACCTGCCTGCTCTGATGCGGTCCCTGTGGAGGACCTGCCGCGGGCGGCCGCGCCGGCGACCTGGCTGCTACGCCAGCGGGACGCGAGGCCTCGTCGGGCTGCCTCCGGCTCGTGCTGCCTCGATCGCCACGGATCGCCCCGCCTCCGCGTTTGGGCGAAGGCGAGGCGATCGGACCGGGCTGGCCGGCCGGGTCAGGCGGGACCGCTGGATGTCGGGTCGAGCGGTGCCGGGACCGGCTGCGTTGCGGCCGGGGTTGCGGCAGCCGGTGCGGCGACATCGTCGACCCGGCGCCGGACGGACGAGACAACCAGCGCGCAACCGAGCGCCAGCAGGATGGCCGGGCCGATGACGGCGCCAGCGTGGATGCCCGGCACGACCACGTCCGTCAGGGCGAGGGCCCCGATGACGACGAGCACGACACCGACGATCCCCGCGGCGCCGAGGCCTCGCGACTCCGGACGGGCCGGAAGCCCCGCCGGCTGCCACCCGAACGCGGTCGGCGGGGTCTGCCAGCCCTGGCCGCCGTAGCCCGGGCCGCCGGACCAGCCAGCCGGGGAGCCGGGGGCGCCGGTCGGGCCCGGTGCGTCCGCCCAGCCGGTCGTGGGCGCGGGCTGGCCGGTCCAGTACGAGCCGGCGGCAGAGGGCGACATCGGGATCACGAGCGCGAGCAGCAGGTACGCGATCAGGGCGAGCCCGCCCGTCACGACGGTGACCAGGATCCAGCCAATGCGGATGACCGTGGGGTCGACGTCGAGGTAGTCGGCCATGCCGCCGGCGACGCCGGCAAGCTGGCGGTCGCGACTTCGGTACAGACGGCGCGGGTTCACTTGCATCCTCCTTGGGGATTGAACGTGATGCTGCCGACGCTCGCGTTGACCGTGAGATCGGCGATGTTGGGCGGCAGGGAGGTGGACTGCTGCGCGGTCCACGTGTCGCCATCGCGGACGAGGCCGTTGAACCGGACGCTGCCGAGCGACTCCTCCGCGTTGACCTTGATGCCGAGGCCGGCCGGGACGCACACGCGGACGGATCCCGCGTTGGCCGTGATGTCGCCGGTGAACGCGTCAGCCGGCAGCGCGAGGGTGGACGAGCCCGCGTTCACCTCGAGCGACAGGCGGTCGAGCGTGGCCCCCGTCAGGTCAGTTCGAAGGTCGCCGGCGTCCACGCCGAGGTCGACGGTCCGCAGCGTGGCGCCACTCAGGTCGAGCCTACCCCGACCGGCGTCGATCCGGGTGACGAGGTCGAGGGTGGGTGCCGTGGGCAGGGTCGCGACCCAGGTCACGGGTCCTCGCCCCGGCCATCGGTTCGCCTGGCCGTCCGAGCTGGCAGTGAAGCCGCCGGGCGTCGCGCTCACCTGGGTCTGTCTGCCCGTGCCATCGGTGCTGTCGAGCCGCCACCCGCCGCCCGGCTGCGTGCCGACCCGGAGCTCGCCGCAGGCGAGGTGGAGGCCGATGGCGCCTGTGCCGTCGATGCTCCCCTGCTGCGTGTGCGTCGTGGTGGTCGGCGTCCCGCCCGTGCAGGGCATCGCGAACGTGGGTGCCGCGACGAGTGCCCCACCGAGCAGGAGGCCCGGCGCGGCTGCAGCGATGAACCCGGCCGGCAGCGAGGCCGGCGTCCGGCGCAGGAGCATCGCCAGGCCGATGGCGATCACGACGAGCGGCCCGAGGACGCCCACCGCGTCGGCAGCCAGGGATCGGTCCAGGGCTCCCGTCGTGCTCGCGAGCGCCACGGCGCCCACGGCGAGCACGAAGGCGCCCGCATAGAGGCTTCCGCGCCTGATGGTCATGGTTCCAGCCCTCCCGGTCGGTCACTGCGCGACGTCCCCTCAGGGGCTCGCGG
>JAJYMP010000259.1 GCA_021786915.1 Chloroflexota bacterium | reverse complement strand
GCGGGTGGTCGAGAGCGCGTCCTCGATCCGGTGCTTCTTCTCCTTGAGCTCGACCTCGGTGGCCGCGCCGACCTTGATGACGGCCACGCCGCCGGCCAGCTTGGCGAGGCGCTCCTGGAGCTTCTCGCGGTCGTAGTCCGAGGTGGTGTCCTCGATCTGCGCCTTGATCTGGGTCATGCGGGCCTTGATCTGGTCCGCGCTGCCCTCGCCGTCGACGAGGGTCGTGTTGTCCTTGGTCGCGACGACGCGGCGGGCCTTGCCCAGGTCCTCGAGCGCGACGGAGTCGAGCTTGCGGCCGATCTCCTCGGAGATCACGGTGCCGCCGGTGAGGATCGCGATGTCGCGGAGCATCTCCTTGCGGCGGTCGCCGAAGCCCGGCGCCTTGACCGCGAGGACCTGGAGGCGGCCCTGGAGCTTGTTCACGACCAGCGTGGCCAGCGCCTCGCCGTCCACGTCCTCGGCGATGATCAGCATGGGCTTGCCCAGCTGGACGCTCTTCTCGAGCGCCGGCAGGAGGTCCGGCACCGCGCTGATCTTCTTGTCGGTGATGAGCACGAGGGGCGTCTCGAGGACGGCCTCCATGCGGTCCGAGTTGGTCACGAAGTAGGCCGAGATGTAGCCCCGGTCGAACTGCATGCCCTCGGTGTATTCCTTCTCGAGGCCGAGGGACTGGCCCTCCTCGACGGTGATGACGCCGTCCTTGCCGACCTTGTCCATCACCTCGGCGATGATCTCGCCGACCTCGGGGTCCGCGGCGGAGATGGCCGCGACGGCCGCGATCTGCTCGCGGGTCTCGACGGGGCGGGCAGTGGCCTTGATCTCGTCGACGATGGCCGCGACGGCGACCTCGATGCCGCGCTTGACGACCATCGGGTTGGCGCCGGCGGTCACGACCCGCAGGCCCTCGGCGACCATCGCCTGGCCGAGGACCACCGCGGTGGTGGTGCCGTCGCCGGCGACGTCGTCGGTCTTGGTCGCGACCTCCTTGAGGAGCTGCGCGCCCATGTTCTCGAACGGGTCCTCGAGCTCGATGTCGCGGGCGATCGTGACGCCGTCGTTGGTGATGGTCGGCGAGCCGTACTTCTTGTCGAGCACGACGTTGCGGCCCTTGGGGCCGAGCGTGACCCGGACAGCGTCGGCGAGGCGGTCCACGCCGCGCTTGAGGCCCCGACGCGCCGCCTCGTCGAACAGGAGCTGCTTGGCCATGGGGTGTGCGTTCCTTTCAGGGTCCGCGACGTTGGTCGCCGCGGGGGCTCGGGCCGTGTCGGGGTGGTCGCCCGGCTATCCCCGGTGCTCGAGCACAGCGAGGATGTCC
This sequence comes from Chloroflexota bacterium, assembly GCA_021786915.1. The sequence continues at coordinate 11,143 of JAJYMP010000259.1, read as the reverse complement.
TTGCTGCTCACGATCAACAGGTCCTCGCCGTCGAGCTTGAACTCAGTGCCGGCGTACTTCGCGTAGAGGACCCGCTCGCCGGTCTTGAGGCCGGGCTTCTCGCGTGACCCGTCATCGAGGGTGCGGCCGGGGCCGACGGCGATGACCTCGCCCTCCTGCGGCCGCTCCTTCGCGGTGTCCGGGATCACGATCCCGCTCTTGGTCATCTTGTCGTCGGACCCGGGACGGAGTACCACCCGGTCGCCGAGGGGCCGGAGCCGCTTCGCGATCGGAGTCTCGACCGCTGGGGTCGACGTCGCCTTCGGGTTCTTGGCAGTCTTGGCGGTCTTGGTTGCGGTTGCGGTGGCCATGTGGTCGGTCCTTTCGCGGGACTCGGGTCAGATCGGGCTCGTGCGTGGAGGCGAGCGCGTCAGTCGGGCGGGGTGCGCCCGGCGCGCGGCGGGGTCGGGTCGCGAGGCGCCGGCGCACCGTGCAGCAATCGTGCGATCCAGTGGCCCTCGGTCGGACCACGCCAGAGCCCGCCGTCGGGCGCAGGTGCACGGCCCGGGTCGGCGGACGGCGCGCGGCGGCGGGCCGCCTCTGCGCCCACGGAGCGATCGGCGGGGTCGTCTACGCGGCTCGCCGCAGCCGGGGACGGCGTCACGGGACGCGTCCTCCGAGGAGCGGGACGAGCAGCGCGGCGAGCAGCGCCAGCATGGCGGCGATCACGCCTACGCCCAGGGTCGGCATGCCCAGTGCGCGGGTCGGCGGCGCCGACCCGGCAGGGCGACCGAACCCCGCGATGGCGTTGGGGATGCTCGCGCCACGGAGCACGTTGGGGGGTGCGGTGGCCAGTCGGTTCGTCGGTGTCATGGGATCACCTTCGGGGATGATGGGGCTCCACTCGGGTCGGTCACGCTCCCGCGTCGCCTGGGGCGCGAGGCTCGGCCGGGCGGCCGGCGATCGCCGCCTGGATCAACACAGCGGGCAGCATTCCGGCAACGAACGCCAGGCGTCGCGCCCGCGTGAACGACAGGCCGACGCCGAGGCCCACCGAGGTGGCCGCCAGAGACTGCAGCGTTGAGTCGGGCAGCGTCTGGAGTGCGCCCACGGTCCCACGGGCAGCGGTCCGCGTTGCGCGCACTGTCGCCGGCGCGCGCCCCATCAGCGCCACCACGCCACGTCGGACTGCCGAGACGCCAACGCGAACGCGCCCTGCGGCTCCTGCCCGACGCGTGACGGCCACGGCCGAGTACTCCCGACCCGGCGAGTCCTGGGCGTCGATTGCCGAGCCGCCGGTGGTGCGGGGCTTGAGCTGGGGGACGGTCATCGCTTCCTCCGATTGCCTTGACGGCATCCGGGGAAGCGGGGGCCTGACGACCGCCGCCGGGGTCCGCTCCGGCCACTGCTGTGCCTTGCATTGGACCACATGACGGTGTTATTGTCAACTGTAGTGTTCATAATCTACTGTAGGTGAGACACCTGATGTGACGCGTTCGATCGGAGCCGTCCTGAGGCTGGCGCGGGAGCTTCGCACTCTGTCGGCCGTCGAGGCAGCCCGCGCTGCGGGGATCTCCGCTGCCTACCTGAGCCGGCTCGAGAACGACGCCGTCAAGAAGCCGTCGCCGCCGGTCCTCCACCGGCTGAGCGAGGCGCTCTCGGTTCCCTACGCCGAGCTCATGCGCCTGTGCGGGTACGCGGTTCCGGGATCGGCGGACGCCACGCCGGCGTCGAGCGTGGACACCGCGCTGTTCGCTGACCTCACCGATGACGAGCGGACCGAGCTGCTCGAGTACCTGGCCTGGTATCGCGCACGGCGGCGATCGGGGCGCGCAGCAGGCTGAACTTCGAGCGCGGCGCGGCTGCCCTCGCACCGCGTGGCTCAGGTCGTCGGCAGACCTGCGAGCGTCGTCCCGGTGGCCGAGACGGCGTACCGGCCCGCAGCGAGGTCGATCGCCAGCTCGCAGACGTCCTCGCCCCGGGTCCACGCGAGTCGGAGCTCCCGCCCCCCCTGTCGCACCGTGAGGTCGCCGTCGAAGGCAGGGTGCGTGTTGCGCAGCCGGATCAGGTGGGTCAGTTCCTGCACCACGGGCCGGCCAAGCGCCTCGTGGACCTCGGCGAGCGTGAAGTCGTGGCGGTTGATCGCGCGGCCCTCGCCCGTCCGCACGACGGCGGCGGAATCGTTGGCGCCCGCCAGCAGCCCGACGTAGTACACCTGCGGCAGCCCGGGCGCGAAGAGCTGGAGTGCACGGGCCGCAAGGTAGCGGCCGTCGTCCTCGCCCAGGGCGGAGTAGTACGTGAGGTTCAGCTGGTGGGCGTCGACGGCCCCCGGCTCCGCCGCGGCCTGGAGCACCCGGTTGACATTGCCCCCGCGGCGAGCGGCCAGCTCCGCGAGCCGACGCATGCCGTCCGCGGCCACGACGCCCTCGAGGTCGGGCCGCACCGGGATGCCGTCATGGCAGTCCAGCACGGTGACCTGCGTTCGGGGTGAGCTGGCGAGGTGGCGGGCCAGACCCCCGGTGTCCCCCGTCTCCGCGGCCAGCAGCACGAGGCCGGGCAAGACGAAGTCGTAGGTCCAGTAGCCGCGCGAGGTGAAGTGGTCGCGGGTTGCGATCCGGTCGTGGACCTCGGCCAGGACCTCCAGACCGACCTGGGCAGCCGTGTCGCGGGCCCAGTCGAGGAAGTCCCAGATCTCGGGTTCCACCATGAAACAGGTGGTGCCGGCCTTCTTGACCACGTATCCCACGGCGTCGAGCCGAAGGACCGAGACTCCGCGAGCGGCGAACGCCGCCATCCAGCCCGCGATCAGGCGCCGGCCAGGCGCCGAGAACACGTCGATGTCGACCTGCTCGGAGACCTCGCCCTCGCCGAAGGTGGTCCAGACCGTGAGGCGCTCCCCGCTGCGCGTCGTGATGGTCGAGAACGGGCCGACGGAGCGCCGCAGGAAGAGACGCGCCAAGTCCTCTGGCGGCACGCGCCCTCCCGGCCAGACCTTGCCCGGCGTGATGAACAGGTCGGCGAACGCCGAGGCCATGCCACGGGCCTCGACATCGCGGAACTCGGGGCTCTGGCGCGAGATGTGGTTCACCATCACGTCGAGCATCACCTCGTGGCTCGACGTGAGCCTGGCGATGTCGGCCCAGGTGCCGAGCCTCGGGTCGATCTCGTCGTAGGTGCGGGGCGCGAACCCGCGGTCGCTCGAGGAGGGGTACGGGGGCAGGACGTGGACGCCCCGGAACAGGCCCCGGAGCGGACCCTCGAGCAGGTCGCCCAGGGCCCCCAGGCCTCCCCCGAGCGAATCGGGGTAGGTCAGGAGCTGCGGCCGGCTGGGCGTCATGCGGCCCCGGTCAGCCACGCAGCACCCTGTCCAGCGCCTCGGTCACCGCGCGGGCGCGGGCATCGCCGTACCCGCCCGTCTGGTTCGACAGCCAGCCGAAGCCCACCCTGCGCTCGCGGTGGCCGAACCCGAGCTGCCCGCCCGCCCCGGCGTGGCCCAGGCTGCCGGGGCCAAGCACCGGCGCGTACGGGGGCGACGCCAGCTGGAAGCCCGTGCCCCGGCGGGCGCCGTCATCGGGCAGCCCTGACAACTCTCGACCGGCGGAGCGCAGGACCGTCGCACCGTCGGGGATGCCTCGGCCAGCCGGGGCGCCGCCCCGTCGACGCCCGACACACAGGCGGCGTAGCGGCGCGCCAGCGCGTGGGCGGTGGCCATGCGGTTGGCAGCCGGGATCTCGGCCGACTGGATCGCCGGGTCGTTGAAGGTCACGTCCAGGCCGTCCGCCGGGGACGCGCAGGCGCCCATGGACAGCGACCGCTCGACCAGGCGGCCGGCGTTCGTGCTCGTGTCCGCGTCCTGCAGGTCGACCGCATCCGGGAGAGGTGCCCCCATGCGCGCCACGTTACCCCGTCCCGCCGTTGACGTAGACGCAGCAGGCGGCGCTGAGTTGGGCACGCTCAGAGAAGTGGGTCGGGATGGCGTCGACGAAGCCCCAGCCCGACCGGCAGGTCGGGGAACAGGCACGCCTGGTAGGCGTGGTAGGCGTCGGGCTTGCCGGACCAGACCGTCGACGCTGGCGTTCCGTCGGGGGCCAGCTCCGAGTGCCACGCGCCGCGCTCACGGTCGCACCAGTAGCGGTCGACCTCCGCCCACAGGCGCGACACCGCCGCGCGCTCAAGATCGCCGCCCATCCGCCTGCCCATCGCGTCGGCGGCGAGGACGCCCTCGGCGGTGACCCAGAAGAGTCGCGCCTCGACGACCGGGCGGCTGTCCCAGCCCACCGTGTAGGGGCAACCGATCGAGCCCGGGTCCGGCCAGCCGAGCCGGTAGCCGTTGTGGAACAGGGCGGCCGCCCCCTCGGCCAGCCAGGGGGGCGGCGCGTCCAGCGCCGCCTCGAGCGAGAGCAAGAGGCGCGACCACTCGAGCCAGTGGCCGATGGTCAGGCCGTACGGCCGGAAGTGGTCGCCCGGGTTGTCGGCGCCGAACTCCGGCAGGGGCCGCCAGTCTCGGTCGAAGTGCTCCACGACGCGCCAGCCCGCCTGCCGCGCCGGCCCGTCCACCACCCGCTCCGCGATCCGCAGGGCGTCGCCCGCGAGCGACGGGTCAGCCAGCGCCGCGGCCGCCGTGAGCAGCGCCTCCACGGTGTGCATGTTCGCGTTCGCGCCTCGGTAGGGCTCCTCGCCCGTCCAGTCGGCGCCGAGGTACCGCTCGCGCACGGTGCCCGTCGCCGGCTCCCAGAACCGGCGCCGCACAACGTCCAGCGCGCCATCGAGCAGGTGCCTCGCGCCGGGGATCCCGGCCGCGGTGCCGGTCGCGGCGGCGAGGACGACGAACGCGTGTCCGTAAGCGGCCTTGCTGGGGTCGACCGGGGTGCCGTCCGCCGCGACAGCCTCGAACCAGCCGCCGTTGCTCCGGTCCTCGAACAGGTGCGTGAGCGCGCCGATCCCGTGGGCGGCAACGGACCACGCCCGCTCCGAGCCGGCGTGGATCGCCTCCAGCCCGAAGATGTGCGTCATCCGGGCGTTGATCCACAGGTGCAGGGGCTGCGAGGCGTCGGGCCTGCCGAAGTCGTCAAGCCAGGCGAACCCGCCCGGCGGCAGCAGCGACCGCTCAGCGAACCCGATGAGCCGGGCGCGCTCCGCCGCGCGCCACTCGCAATCCCCGGGGACGGTCAGCGGCATGCGGGGCACGCAGCGCGGGCCCGCTGCCCGCGCAGGCTCTGGTGCACGGAACTGGGCATGCGTCCAAGACCTCCTGCCTCCCCCAAGGGTAGGCGATCCGCCGTTCGCCGGGAGCGGGGCGAGAGCGTTCGCGGTGGCCGCCGCCTACGTGCGATCCGGCCTGGCGGTCTCGACCTCTCGCGCGCCGCCCGCGGCCTCGGCGGGTCGACCGGCGGTCGCCTGGCACGACCGCCGACGGCGGCGTTCCAGCCTTGGCCTGGAGCGTCACGACCGCCACCTCGCGCCGCCCGTAGGACCCGAACAGCCAGAACAGGAACGTCACCACGAGCGCCACCACGCCGAGTCCCGTCAGCGCCGCAGCGGCGCAGACGGGACGGGCGATGCCGCCGACGGGAAGGACGATGCCGCACTCGAGCGTCAGGACCGACGTGGCGCCGAAGTAGACGGCCCTGCCGAGGTCCACCGGGCCCGGCCCCAGCTCGTGGACGGGGACGCGAGTGACGGGTTCCTCGATGGATCGCCGCCGCCGCTGGGCCAGGCCGGCCTCCAGCTCGAGGCGAATCCTGCGCAGCTGCTCGGCGACGGGGAGCGGCGCGAGGCCCAGGGCCGCGGCGGTCGATGCCCACGAAACGGGGCGCAGACTGCGAATTCCGCGCCGCGGCACCTCCCCGCAACCGCATCGCCCCGAATCCAGCGCGGCTTCGGGTGTACGCTGCGGCGTTCCAAACACGTCGGCCCGTCCCAACGCCCGGGCGGGCCCCAGGAGGCAATAGATGCGCTTGACCTCGACCCGTGCGCTGGCTCTGGCCAGCGCCGTCGCCCTGTTCGCCGGTGCCTGCTCCGGCGGCTCGGCCGCGACCTCCGCGCCGGCCAGCGTCGCCGCGTCGCCGAGTGCCGCCCCGTCGGCGTCTGCGGCCGCGTCCCCGTCCGCCGTCGCCTCGACCAGCGCCGCTCCCTCCCAGTCGGCCGCCGCGTCCCCGTCCGCAGCCGCGGCCGTGGCCCCGGACCGCATCAAGACGGCCGGCAAGCTGGTCTGGTGCTCGGACATCAGCTACGCGCCCGAGGAGTTCTACGCCGCCGACGGCAAGACCGCCCAGGGCTCGGACATCGACATCGCCGCGCACATCGCGCAGGTCTGGGGTGTCACGAACCAGGTGGACAACACCACGTTCGACTCGATCATCCTGTCGCTCAACGCCAAGAAGTGCGACCTGATCATCTCGGGCATGAACGACACCGCCGACCGCGAGAAGCAGGTCGACTTCGTGGACTACCTCAAGGTCGGCCAGGGCCTGCTCGTCCCCAAGGGCAACCCCAAGGGGATCCACACGCTCGCGGACCTCTCGGGCAAGAGCGTGGCCGTCCAGCAGGGCACGACCAACCTGGACGCCCTCAACGCAGAGAACGCCACGCTCAAGGCCGCGGGCAAGGCGCCGATCAACATCCAGGTCTTCACCCAGGACACCAACGCGTTCCAGCAGCTGGCCCTCGGCCGCGTGGACGCGTACTCGACCGACTCGCCCGTCGTCGCCTACTACAACAGCCTGCCCGCCAACGCCGGCAAGTACGAGATCGGCGGCCAGCCCATCGCGCCCGCGCCCATCGGCATCGCGATGCGCAAGGACGACACGGGCATGAAGGCGGCGGTCCAGGCGGTCATCGACCAGATGTACGCCGATGGCTCGCTGGCGCAGATCGTGGCGAAGTGGGGCATGACCGACGCCGTGGTGATGCTCAAGTAGCGTAGCCTCGGGGCGGGCGCCCGCCGGCGTCCGCCCGCCCCTCCCGATCCTCCCCCCTGGAGCCGCGGCATGCAGTTCGACACGACCGAACTCATCTCGTTCATGACCAACTGGTCGGTGATCCTGCCGGCCCTGCTCACCACGGTCCTGATGGCGATCCTGGCCCAGGTCCTGGGCATCGCGCTCGGGCTCGTGGCGGCCCTCGCGGGGCGGTCCCGCAACCCGGTCGTCCACGGCATCGCCACTGTGTACGTCTGGATCTTCCGCGGCACGCCGGTGCTCGTGCAGATCCTGCTGCTCTACTTCGGCGTCCCGGTCCTGCTCGGGGGCATCGACCCGTTCCCCACCACATACGGCAGCCTGCCGACAATCATCGGCGGCGCCTTCGTGGCCGCCACCCTCGCCCTCGGCGTCAACGAGGGCGCCTACATGAGCGAGATCATCCGGGCGGGCATCCTCTCGGTGGACTCGGGGCAGGCCGAGGCCGCCAAGAGCCTGGGCATGACGCCGCGCAAGACGATGTCGCGGATCGTGCTGCCGCAGGCGATGCGGGTGATCGTCCCGCCGCTGGGCAACGAGTTCAACAACATGCTCAAGACCACGTCGCTGGCATCGGTGATCACGGTCACCGAGCTGGTGATGGTGGCCGAGATGCGCTACGCCGGCACCTTCAAGCCGTTCGAGCCGCTGGTGGGCATCTCGATCTACTACCTGGCCATGACCACGATCTGGGGCGTGATCCAGTCTCGGATCGAGCGCAAGCTGGGCGCGGGCATGAGCCGCAACGATGACGAGCCGGGGTTCTGGGCGCGCACGCTCAGCATGAGCCGCGGCGCTCCGCACGCGGGAGGCATCCGATGACGCAGCCGCCCGCCGGCCACCTCCACGGGACGGATGTCAAGGTCTCGCACGACCTCCTCGCTGCCATCGGCGGGGCCCCCACGTCGTCCAACGAGCTGGTCGTGGACGCCCAGCACGTCGACAAGTGGTTCGGCAAGCTGCACGTCCTCCAGGACGTCTCGCTCACGGTCAAGCGCCAGGAGGTGGTCGTCATCCTCGGCCCGTCGGGGTCGGGCAAGACCACCTTCATCCGGTGCGTCAACCACCTCGAGAAGATCCAGCAGGGCCGGATCTCCGTGAACGGTCACCTCATCGGCTACCGCGAGGTGGACGGGAAGCTCGTCGAGGACAAGGAGGCGAACATCGCCCGCCAGCGCCAGGAGATCGGCATGGTCTTCCAGCGCTTCAACCTGTTCCCGCACAAGACCGCGCTCGAGAACATCATCGAGGCGCCGGTGCAGGTCAAGGGCATGGCGCGCGACGAGGCGCTCGAGATGGGGAAGGCGCTCCTCCAGCGGGTGGGCCTGGCGGCGAAGGCCGACGCCTACCCGGCGCAGCTCTCGGGCGGCCAGCAGCAGCGCGTGGCCATCGCCCGGGCGCTGGCCATGAAGCCCGCGCTCATGCTGTTCGACGAGCCGACGTCGGCACTCGACCCCGAGATGATCGGCGAGGTGCTCGAGGTCATGAAGGAGCTGGCGCGCGAGGGGATGACCATGATCGTGGTGACCCACGAGATGGGCTTCGCCCGCGAGGTCGCGGACCGGGTCGTGATGATGGACGAGGGCCGGATCGTCGAGGAGGGGACGCCCGACGCGTTCTTCTCGAACCCGGCCAACGAGCGTACGAAGTCGTTCCTCGCCAAGATCCTGTGACCGAGCGGATCGTCATCCTGGCCGACGGCCAGCTCACCTTCGGCGACGCCAAGACCGCGTTCGGCGTCATCCGGTACGGCACGGACCACGTCGTCGCGCTGATCGACAGCGCGAACGCCGGGCGGAGCGTGTCCGAGTGGATCGCGGTGCCGTACGAGGTGCCGATCCTTGCGACGCTCGAGGAGGCGCTGGCCCTCGAGCCGACCGTCCTGCTCATCGGGATCTCGCCCACCGGCGGGGCGCTGCCGCCCTCCTGGCGCGCGATGCTGCTGACGGCGATCCGGGCGGGCCTGTCGATCCGGTCCGGGCTGCACACGTTCCTCGGGGACGACCCCGAGCTCGCCGCCGCCGCGGCTTCGGCCGGCGTGGCCATCACCGACTATCGGCGGCCGCCGGAGCGCCGCGACTGCGCGGTGGGCCGAGCCCACCTGCCCGGCAGGCGCGTGATCCTCGCGGTGGGCTCGGACTGCGCGGTCGGCAAGATGTCGGTCTCGCTCGAGCTCGTGCGCGCGGCGCGCGAGGGCGGCGATGCGGCCGTCTTCGTCCCCACCGGCCAGACCGGGATGATGATCGCGGGCTGGGGCGTGGCCGTTGACCGGCTGATCAGCGACTTCCTCAACGGGACCGTCGAGTGGCTGGTCGAGGACGGCGAGGCGCGCGGCGACTGGGTGTTCGTCGAGGGGCAGGGGTCGATCGACCACCCGGCCTACTCCGCCGTCACCGTCGGGCTGATCCACGGCGCCACGCCCCACGCGATGGTGCTCGTGCACAAGCCCGGCCTCGAGGACCACGACTTCACGCACGTCCCCGAGCGGGTGTTCCCGCTGGCGCCGCTGCCCACGCTCATCGACCTCCATGAGCGGCTCGCCGCTGCCGTCGCGCCGTCGCGCGTGGTGGCGGTGGCGCTCAACACATCGCTCATCGCTGACCCGGACGAGGCGCGTCGGGTGATCGCCGCCACGGAGGCCCAGACCGGGCTGCCCTGCGACGACCCGTTCCGGTTCGGGCCGGAGCGGCTGTGGCCGCGGATCCGCGCGGCCGTCGAGGCGCTGCCCTGGGTGGACCCCGCCGAGGCCTGAGGCTGGCGCTCCCACCGGGCACCCCCAGCCGATCACACCAACCAACCGCTCGGCGGGTGAGGTTGCGCGCCACGGGTCCCTGCCAGCCGCTGGGCGGGTCGCCGGGCACGTCGATGGTCCCCCGTCACCCGGCAGGCGAGCGGAGGGACGTCCCAGGGCCTGATCTCAGCCGCCGAGCGGTTTGCGCTCCCGCGTCACGTCACAGACGGGATCCCCAGGATCCCGCGGCGGGCATGCTGGTCCTACGCCTCTGCCAGGTCTCGCTCGTGGAGGATCCGGGCCGTCTCGCAGGCGAGGTCTGCCAGCCGCTCGATCCCGGCCTCGCCGTGCTCGAACTGCGTCTGCGGGTCGAACGCAGCCCCGCCCGAGACGTGGCGCGCGTTGTCGAGGATCAGGGCCACGCCGCCGGCCCGCAGCCCCCAGACGCGGGCGAGCACGAAGATGACGCTCGCCTCCATTTCGGCCGCGACCACGTTCAGGCGCGCGAGGTCGTCGAACTGGTCGCGCCACCACGACTGCCAGTACCCGCCGTACGAGGAGCCCGGCGCCGCATGCCCGGCGTAGAACGCGTCCGCCGACCGCGTCACGCCGACGTGGTGGCGGAGGCCGAGGCCCTTGGCCGCCGCGATCGCCGCGCTGACCACCTCGTGGGACGCGACGGCCGGGTACTCGATCGGCGCGTACAGCCGCGACGATCCGTCGAGCCGCATGGCGCTGTCGAAGATGGCCATGTCGCCGTTGTGAACGTGGTCGAGGAACGTTCCCGCGGTGCCGACGCGCAGGAACGTCCGCGCCCCGCAACGCGCCAGCTCCTCCACGGCGATGGATGTCGACGGCGCGCCGATGCCGGTTGAGGTGCAGCTGATCGGGGTGCCGCGGTAGACGCCCGTGAAGGTCACGTACTCCCGGTTGGTCGCCACGTGGCGCGCCTCGTCCCAGCGCGCAGCGATGACCGGGACGCGGCCGGGGTCACCGGGCAGGAGCACGATCGGGGCGACGTCGCCCTCGTCGATCGCGAGGTGGTACTGGCGCATCGCAACTCCTTCGCTGACACCCGAGGGGGTCGATTCGCGGACAGCCGCACGACTCCACGCCGAGTCGGAGCGCGGGTCCCGATGCTGACCGAGCGGCTAGTGGACCCGCTCGGTCATGCCCGCCCAGAACGGCTCGCGCAGCTCGGCCTTGAGGATCTTCCCGGTGCCGCCCTTGGGGAGCGACTCGCGGAAGTGGAACTCGCGGGGGACCTTGAACCGGGCGAGGCTCGCCTTGCAGTGCGCCTTGAGCTCCTTCTCGGTGGCCTTGGCGCCCGGCTTGAGCACCACGAGGGCGACGGGCGCCTCGCCGAACCGCTCGTCGGGCGCGGCCACGACGGCCACCTCGAGCACGGCCGGATGCGCGGCGATCGCGTTCTCCACGTCCACCGAGCTGATGTTCTCGCCGACCCGGATGATCA
>JAJYMP010000039.1 GCA_021786915.1 Chloroflexota bacterium | reverse complement strand
CCAGACCGGCCTCACGCACCACTACTACGTCATCGGCGCCCTCGGCGTGGCCGCGATCGCGGCCGTCCTCGCCGTCGCCCGCTAGCACAGCCAGGAGCTGCCTCGTGCTCACCGCCGCCATCTTCGTCCCCATCCTCGCAGCGTTGGCGATCGCCCTCCTGCCCCGCCACCGGGGCCTCGGTGCCAGCCCGCGGGGCCTGACCGTCGTGGCGACGGCCGTCGCGGCCGTGCCTCTGGTCCTGCTCGCTGTCGCGTGGCTCCGCTTCGACGGCGCGCCGGGCTTCCAGCAGGTCGAGGCGGTGCCCTGGATCCCGACGCTCGGGATCGCGTATCGCGTGGGCTTGGATGGGCTGTCGCTGCCGCTGGCGGCCATGACGGGCCTGGTGTTCACGGTCGCGGTGGCGTACCCCGTGGACCTCCGCGGCCGGCCGGTTGCGTACTTCGCCCTGATGCTGTTCCTCGAGGGCGTGTCCGTGGGCCTGTTCCTCGCCCTCGACCTGTTCCTGTTCTTCGTCTTCTGGGATGTCTCGCTCGTCGCGATGTACTTCCTCATCGGCGCATGGGGCCACGGCGACGCGCAGCGCTCCGCCCTCAAGTTCTTCCTCTACACCTTCGCGGGCTCGCTCCCCCTGCTCCTGGCGATCCTGGGCGTGTACCTGGCCGCCGAGCCGCACACCTTTGACATGGCCGAGATCATCCGGCAGCAGCCGCTGGCCGGGGGCGGCATCTACGCCGCGCTCGTGTTCGCGGGCTTCTTCATCGGGTTCGCGATCAAGACCCCGATCGCCCCGTTCCACACGTGGCTGCCGCCCGCCCACGTCGACGCCCCGGGGCCCGCGTCGGCGATCCTCGCGGGCGTCCTCCTCAAGATGGGCACCTACGGCTTCGTGCGGATCCTGATGAGCGTGCTCCCGGACCTCTGGGCGCAGCTCGCGCCCGCGCTGGCCGTCCTCGCCGTGATCTCGATCGTGTACGGGGCCCTCGTGGCGCTGGCGCAGACGAACCTCAAGCGGCTGATCGCCTACACCAGCGTCAATCACATGGGGTACGTCATCCTCGGGCTCGCTGTTGCCGGTGCCGCGGCGCCGGGCCAAGAGGCGGCGCGCGCGCTCGCGCTCACCGGCGCGACGGTGGAGATGGTCGCCCACGGCCTCATCACCGGCGGGCTGTTCCTCGTCAGCGGCTCCGTCCTTGCCCGGGGCGGCACCTACGACCTCGAGACGTACGGCGGACTCCTCGGCCGGGCGAGATCGCTCACGTGGTTGACGGCCCTGCTCGCGTTCGCGAGCCTCGGCCTGCCGGGCCTCGCCGGATTCGTCGCGGAGGTCCAGATCTTCGTCGGCGCGCTCGCGGTCTACCCGGCATTGGCCATCGTGGCCCTGCTCGGGATCGTGGTCACGGCCGGCCTCTTCCTGCGGATGCTGGGCCGGGTGTTCCTCGGCGCGCTGCCCGACCGGTGGCGCGAGTTCCCCGACCTCGGCCGGCGGGAGGCTGGGCTGCTGGGCGTCCTCGCCGGGCTCGTGCTCCTGATCGGGGTCGTCCCGGGGTGGCTGCTGGGCACGATCGACGCGTTCGCCGGACCGTTCGTGGGCCGGCCCTGATGCCGGTCGCGACCATGGCCGGCTGGGCGGCCGACGTCATCGCCGAGCTGTCCGTCGTCGCGGGCGGCGTGGTCGTCCTGCTCTACGCGCTCGCCGCGCGGCGCGGCCGTCAGGCCGGCGCCGCGTGGATCGCGCTGGCGACGACCGCGGTCGCCCTCGCCCTGACCGTGCCGGCGCTGATCGAGCCCGGGCGGCTGACATTCGCGGGCACCTACGCCCGCGACCACGCCGCGGCGATCGCCCGCGTGATCGTCCTGCTGGCGACGGCAGTCACCATCGTGTTGTCGGTGCCGTGGTTCAGGCGCGACCCGCGCCACGGCGAGTACTACACGCTGCTCCTCTACTCCGCGCTCGGCGCGATGCTCCTCGCCGGCGCGACATCGCTGAGCGAGCTCGTCGTCGCCATGCTCCTCTCCTCGGCCACCGGGTTCGTCCTGGCCGCCTACCACCGGCGGTCGTCGGCCTCTGCCGAAGCCGCGATCAAGTACTACCTGGTGGGCGCGCTCGCGAACGGGGCGATGCTGATGGGGGTCGCCCTCCTGTACGGGCTCGCCGGGGGGACGACGCTCGACCGCCTGCCCGGCCTGCCGCCGACCGCGGGGCCGGTCGCGGCCGTCGCGGTGGCGCTCGTGATGGCCGGGCTGATGTTCAAGGTCGGCGGAGTGCCGGTGCACGTGTGGGTGCCCGACGTTGCGCAGGGCGCCCCCGTGCCAGTCGCGGGGTTCCTGCTCGCCGTGCCCAAGGTGGGCGCCTTCGTCTTCCTAGCGAGGTTCGTGCTGGCGCTCCCGGCGCAAGAGCTGGGCTGGGCCGCGATGGTCGCCGTGGGCGCGGCTGCCACGATGACCCTCGGCAACCTGGCCTGCCTGTGGCAGGACGACGTGCGGCGGCTGCTGGGCTGGTCGGCCGTGTCGCAGACGGGCTACGGGCTGATGGCCGTAGCGGCCCTGGGGCGGAGCGACCTCGCGATGGTCGCGCTCCTGTACTTCCTCGTCGCATACGTGCCGGGAAACCTGGCCGCGTTCGGCGTCGTCACGACGCTCCGCGGGCGGACCGCGCTCGCCGACTACCCGGGTCTGGCCGACCAGCACCGGGCCGAGGCGGCGGCCCTCGCCCTCAGCTTCCTCTCGTTCATCGGCGTGCCGCCGCTCTCCGGGTTCGTCGCGAAGCTACTCCTGTTCGCGGTCGCGATCCAGGCCGGTTTCGCGTGGCTAGCGGTCTTCGCGGCCGTGAACACCGTCATCTCAATCTTCTACTACGTCCGGGTGCTGGCGCCGGTCTACTTCGCCGCGGCGACCGCGCGCATGCGCACGCTCGGCGCCGCCGCCGCATCGGTCACGGTCGCATCGGCGGCCGCGCTCGTGATCACCGGCGTGCTGGCGCAGCCGCTCGTGGCCGCCTTCGCGGCCGCGGCGCCGGGGCGGTAGGAGGCCACGGCGATGGCGCCTGACGCGGACCGCGCGGCCGTCCGCGACGCGGTCCGCCTCGCCGACCTCCACGTCGCCGCACGCGCACCGTTGGATTCGGATGTGCCCTCGCCCCCTCCTCCGGCCGCGGCCCCTCCCACGCCGGCGGGGCCCGCGACCGCCAGGCCCCTGCGGCCCGGGACCATCCTCGTCCCTCGGGAGGCCCGTCCGATCGGGCCCCGCTGAGTCGCGCATGCTGAACCAACGGAGTGTTTGCGGCAACGCCCCGGGCCGGCACGCCACGAGTCTCAGCGGGCGCTCAGACTGCTCTCAGATTCGGAGCGCACTCTGCGACCGTGCCACCACGGGCGACGGCGCCGAGCGCGACATCGTACGATCGCCGCGACTGGCGGACTCATCGGTCCGGCGGCGCAGTCACCGCAGGAGGCACCTCGCCGCTATGGCCGACCCCACGCGCATCCTGGTCGTCGACGACGACCCCAAGATCAGGACCGTGGTGCGCCGCGGCCTCGCCTACGAGGGGTACCGCGTCGTCGAGGCCGCCACGGGCGAGGAGGGCCTCGAGAAGGCGCGCGAGCACCTGCCCCAGCTCGTCGTCCTCGACGTGATGATGCCTGGCATCGACGGGCTCGAGGTCACGCGCCGGCTGCGCGCGGCCGGCGACGAGGTCGCCATCCTGATGCTCACCGCGCGCGACGAGGTGCGCGACCGGGTGGAGGGCCTCGAGACCGGCGCCGACGACTACCTGGTCAAGCCGTTCAACTTCGAGGAGCTGCTGGCGCGCGTCCACGCGCTCCTGCGCCGCCGCACCGCCCCGGCGGGCGAGGTCCTCCGGTTCGCCGACCTGGAGTTCGACGTCGACGCGCGCGAGGCGCGCCGCGGGGCGCGCCGGATCGAGCTCACGACGACCGAGTACAACCTGCTGCTGCTGTTCATGCGCCACCCGCGCAAGGTGCTGACCCGGGACGTGATCATGGACCACGTGTGGTCCTACGACTTCGACGGCGAGTCGAACGTCCTCGAGGTGTACGTCCGCTACCTGCGGGGGAAGCTCGAGGGCGGTGGCGAGCCGAGGCTGATCCACACGGTGCGCGGCGCCGGCTACGTGCTCAAGGACGGGTGATCCGCCTCCCGCCGCTCACGATCCGCCTGCGGCTCGCGCTCCTCTACGCGGCCCTTCTCGCCGCGGCCCTGGCCGCGTTCGGCGGCGGCATGTACGTCGTCCTGAGCCGCGAGCTCCAGATGTCTTTCGACGACTCGCTCGTCGCCAACGCCGAGCACGCGGCCGGGGCCGTGAGCCAGGACGTGGACGCGGCCGGGAATCTGTCGCCGACGCCCAGGCTCGTGTCCCAGCTGGCCTCGACCGGCGGGAGGATCCTCGTGCTCGACCCCGCCGGGCGCGAGATCGCCGACTCCGCTCCCGCCGCGGAGCCGGCCCTCCCGGTCACGCCCGACGACCTTGCAGCCGCGGACCGCCACGACCACTACATCCACGAGCACCCGGTGCAGGGAGACGTCCTCCGCGTCACCGTGCAGGCTGTCCTCGCGCCCAGCGGGGCGACCCTCGGGTACGTCGTCTGGGCGGACAGCACCCGACCGCTGCGATCGCTGCTGGACACCGTGCGGGTCGCGCTCCTCCTGGGAGGCTTGGCGGTGACGCTGCTGGCGCTCGTCGCCGGACTGCTCCTCGCGCGCCGAGCGCTCACGCCCGTGGCCGACGTGACCGAGACGGCACGCGCCATCGCGCTCTCGGGCGACTTCGGGGCGCGCGTTGAGCGCCCGGAGGTGCCCGACGAGGTGGGCGAGCTCGCCGCCGCGTTCAACGAGATGCTGGCCGCTCTCGAGTCCAGCCACCACGCGCTGCAGCGGTTCCTGGGCGACGCCTCGCACCAGCTCCGCACCCCGCTGACCGTGATCCGGGCCAACCTCGACCTCGCGACACGTCCCGGCCTCGACGCCGCAGAGCGGGCGTCCATCCTCGACGACGCCCGGGATGAGGCCGAACGGATGGGCCGACTCATCGCCGACCTCCTCTCGCTCGCGAGGGCCGAGTCCGGGGCCCGGCTCACCTTCCTGCCGGTCGAGCTCGATGCGCTCCTGGTGGACTGCGTCCGCCGGCAGAGACAGGCAGCGACGCACGTGCGGATGTCGGTGGCCGCCGTGGAGCCCGTTGTCGTCGAGGGCGATGCAGACCGCCTGCGCGAATTGTTCGGGATCGTCCTGGACAACGCGGCGCGGTACACCCCAACCGGCGGCAGCGTCACCGCGCGCCTCGCGACGCTCCATGAGACGGCGGTGGTGACGGTGGACGACACGGGCATCGGGATCGACGAGGAGGACGCAGACCACCTGTTCGAGCGGCTGTTCCGCGGACGCAGGGCGCGCCAGGTTCGCCCCTCGGGCACGGGCCTGGGCCTTGCAATCGCCCGCTGGATCGCCGACGCCCACGGCGCGACGATCACGCTCTCGCCTCGCGCTGAGGGAGGCACGCGGGTGGAGATCGTGCTGCCAGCCAGAGCGGACTGAGGCAACGCGCTCCTCAGTAGGCCGTCCGGCCGAGCCCAAGTCTCACGAGAGGCTCATCTGGCTCTCAGCCTGCGGCCCGAGCATCGGGCCATGGACAGTTCTCCTCAACTCAGGATCCCGGTGTACGGCCTCGGGTGTGGCGGCGCAGGCGCGACCACGCTCGAGCGCGCGCTTGCGGCAGTGCCCGGCGTCCGCAGCGTCTACGTGAACCCCGCGACCGAGACGGCATACGTGCGGTCCGAGCCCGGGGCCGTCGACACCTGGACGCTGATGCGAGTAATCCACCGTGCCGGCTACCACGCCGGTCGACCCGTCGAATCCTGACCACTCGGAGCTCAGTGCATGCACGCTCACGGACGTCACCATGACCACCGCGCGACCGATCCCGTCTGCGGGATGAAGGTCGCGCCCGGCGGATCACCGTCGGCCGTGTTCGAGGGTACGACCTACTGGTTCTGCGACCCCGCCTGCGCGTCCACCTTCCGCGAGGACCCGACGCGGTGGGCCGATGGCGCGCCGCTGACCCACGACCACGACGAGACCGATGCGACCCACCATGGCTAGAGCGGCTGGGTCGCCGCATGGCGTTCCCAGGTGAGCTCCAAGCGCCGACCCCAACGGCGGGCGCGCTCGGCACCTGCCCGGTCCTCCGCGGGGGTCGTGCCGACGCAGCCCAGTGGTGCGGGCCCCGGTCCGTCGCCGACGCCGTCATCCGCGGCCACGCAGCACGGTACCGCGGCCGAGGCGGCCATTGAGGGCGAGCCGCAGGCGCTCGTGGTATCGCACCGGTTCGACCCTGGTCCGGCCGGCGGGCCTGCGTACACGGCGACGATCCGACTGGCAGGGCGCCGCCGCGGCGTTGTCGGCGTCCCGGCCCCCGCGGACGCATTCTCCAGAACCGAGACGATCGCAGGGGTCGTTCCTGGGAGCACTCCCATGTCGACCACGACCTGGGTGTACGGCGTCTCCGGTGGCGAGTGGGACGTCACGGCCGAGGTCGTCGGTCCCGAGCGCGCCCGCGCGGCCAACCCGGCTGCGCTGCCGCTTGTCGGGTGGTCCTGGCGCCGCTGGGAAATGGTCGGCGTGGCGGGACCCGCGAGGACCCGCTGGGCCTTGACCGCGCCGCTCGCCGCGGCGCCAGGCGTCCTGACCGGCAGCTTCCTCGCCGCGGCGACCATCGCGCTGGCGGGATCCATCGCGGCGCAGCCGCTCTTCCTGACGCACCACGGCGTTCCGGTCGGCCCGGCCATCCTCGCATCGGTGCTCGCGATGCTCATCGGCGTGGCGGGCGCCAAGGGCTGGTACATGGGCCTGAAGGGCCCGAGCCGGGCGACCCTGCGCGAGGGCTGGTCGGTCGACGGCTTCCTGGTGTCGGCCCCCATCGCTGCGTTGACCTCCGCCCTCGTCCTCGGGGTGCCGATCGGCGGCTACCTCGACGCGGTCGCGCCGACGATCTTCCTCGCGGTCGCCGTGGGGCGAGTCGGCTGCTTCCTCACGGGGTGCTGCGCAGGCCGAATCACCGCGGGGCGGGGCATCTGGTCTTCCGACCGGCGGGTTGGCGCCCGACGCGTCCCCGCGCAGCTGATCGAGTCGGCTGTCGGGTTGGCGCTGTCGCTCCTGACGGCTGCGCTCGTGCTGGGTCGGGTCGCCCAAGGCACTGGCCTGGTGTTCGTCGCCTCGATCGCCCTGTACGTCGCGGCACGCCAGGGTCTGCTCAGGGTTCGCGCCGAGACACGGCGGTTCTCGTGGCGCCGCGCTGCGCAGGGGCCAGGTGCCGCCTGACCGGGACCCTGGCGACGAGCAGATCAGATGCACCACTCGGTGAACGGCGTCGAGCCTGGCGCCGCTGCGGACTCGTGGTCGGCGTCGCCGCTGCAGCATGACGCGGCCACCCCGTCTGGCGCGTGGTCGGCGTCGAGCACGAACCGGGAGAAGCAGCCCTCGCACCGGAAGCGCAGCGTGCGGCCGTGGAACACCGCCGTCACGCCCGACCCAGGGGGCACGGGCGAGCCGCAGGTGGCGCAATCCGCAGCGGGCTGGCCCTCCGAATCGACAACGGTGAGCTCAATCAGCTGCATGAGAACCTCCTGTAGGCGTGGGTCGGGGCCTTATCCCCGGATCCGAACGTCGCCTCGAACGCTTAGCCAGGCATGAGGCAGCCATGAGCAAGCAGCATTCCGCCGCCCGCCCGCCGCGGGAAGCACGGCGGGCTGCCTGGCTCGCGGCGGCCGCCACGCCGGTCCTGATCGCGGGCGCGAGCCTCGCCCTGCTGTTCAACCCGTGGTGGGTCCTCCCGGCCCAGCAGCGGGCGGGGGTGGCGGGCATCGCCGGCCTACCGGAAGCGGAGGTGGCGCGGATCACCAAGGCCCTCATCAGCGACGCGACCATTGGCCCGCCGGACTTCGTGGTCGCCATCGGCGGCACGCCCGTCCTCGACGCCGCCGAACGCGGGCACATGCGCGACGTCTTCGGCGTGGTGCGCGCCTTCGAGGTGGTCGTGGCGCTCGCGGCCGCGGCCATGATCGGTTCGGGTATCCAGAGCTGCCGCAACGCGCGGTGGTGGCGGTCGGTCAGCCGCGCGGCGCTCGCGACGGCCGCCGTCGGCGCAAGTGCAGGGGTCCTGTTCGTTGCGTTCTTCGACGCGGCGTGGCTGGCGTTCCACCAGGTCTTCTTCCCGGAGGGCAACTTCTCGTTCGACCCGCGCGTGGAGCGCCTGACCCAGCTATTCCCGACGTCGTTCTGGACTGAGTCGGCCGCCGCCGTCTTCATCGTGGGGGTCTCGATCTCGCTCTCCCTGTGGCTGGGCAGCCGCTACCTCGCATCGCGGCTCGAGATCCACCTCGGCTGAGACCCGCGCGAGGCGCGCAAGTCTCAGCCGCAATTCAGGCTGCGCTCAGACCGCCGCCCGAGACTCTCGTCGTCCTCTCCCTCTCACAGGGCGGCAGGCGGTGGACCGGTCGTCGGACACGGGCACGCCACCGACTGTCGACCGGACGTGCCTGGCCTCCCCCCGGGCCGCCGTCCACGCGGCTCCTGCGATGGGCCGCCGAGCGGGCGGGATCCACCTCGGTGCGGATCCCGCCCGCCTCCGTTTCCACACGCCTGAGCGAGCCGTACCCGGGCCGCGACCAGGTGCCGTCACTTCCTCACCGACCGTTCAGACCGCGCTCATCAGGGATTCAGCCTCGGCGGCTGAACTTCGTCGTGGGCCACTGAGCGCCCACCGTAGTCAGACAGGAGATCGGCAACCATGGCCAATGCGGCAGTCGCAGCGCCCCGGCGGCGCCGCCTGAGCTGGGCCGCAATCGACGAGCGGCTGGGCATCAGCGGCCTCGCCTATCCCGTGCCCGCCCACGCGAACGGCATCGGCTACATCCTCGGAGGGATCTCGTTCTTCGGGTTCCTGATCCTCGCGGCCAGCGGGGTGTGGCTCGCGCAGTACTACCACCCGACGGCAGCGACCGCGCGCGAGAGCGTCGTCTACATCATGAACACCGTCCCGTTTGGGGACATTGTCCGCGGCGTCCACTTCTGGACCGCGAACATCGTGATGGCGACCGTCCTCCTCCACTTCGGCCGGGTCTTCACGACCGCGGCCTACAAGCGCCCGCGCGAGGCGAACTGGCTCATCGGCCTCGGCCTTCTCGCGGTGACCCTCGGCCTCATCTTCACCGGTACCGTCCTCAAGTGGGACCAGGAGGGCTACGAGGCGCTCGGCCACAACGTCGAGATCGGCAATCTGATCGGCGCCTTCGGCACCTGGTTCTCGACCGACTTCGCGGCGACTCTGCCCATCATCGGACGGCTCTACCTCGCGCACGTGGTGATCCTGCCCGCGATCGGGATGCTGTTGCTCATCCCGCACTTCCTGCTCGTCAAGCGCCACGGGATCTCCTCCCTGCCGGCCGAGGCCGACGTGGCCGTCGACGGCGGCCCCGCGCCGGAGCGCACCGGGTCGACGTTCGTCGCCCACATCGTGCGGATGGCCGGGTTCGGGCTCGTCCTGCTCGCGGTCGCCGTCGTGCTGGCCGCGGTCGTCCCCGCCCCACTCGGCGACCGCCCCATCCCGGGCACTGAGACCACGAAGCCGCCTTGGATGTTCC
Organism: Chloroflexota bacterium; assembly: GCA_021786915.1. Next base: position 2,813 of record JAJYMP010000039.1, on the reverse strand, counting down.
TGGTCTTCTACCCGTTCGAGGACTGGTTCGGCCTGCCCGCCCTGCTCTGGGTCCCGGCAGTCGTCTTCGCGGCGCTCGCGGCGCTGCCGTTCCTCGACCGCAGCCCGTACCGCTCGCCCCGTCGACGTCGGCTCGTGATGGCGATCGGCGCCCTCGCCGCAATCGCGGCCGTGCTGCTCGTCTTGTACGCGCTCGTGACGGTGCCGGTGGCCCACGTGCAGGGGGCGATGGGATGAGCACGCTCGTCCTGCGGGTCCTCCTGCTCGGCGTGGGCCTCGGCCTCGTCGAGATCGCCATCGGCGGCGGACCCGGCACCGCGCCGCTCGCCGCCGTCCTCCTCCTCGCGTCCGGGCTCGCAGGCATCGCCGCCGGGTCCGCGGGGTTCATGCGGCCCCTCCTAGGCGATGCTCGCAGAAAGGAACAGCGCTGATGCGCCGCACCCTCGTCCTCGCGGCCGCGCTGGCCGCCCTGGTCGTCCCCATCGGCATCGTCACCGCGCACAGCGGCTCTGGCGAGGCCTCCGTCCAGGTCGAGCCCGCGTCGGTCGACGCAGGCGCCACCGTCGTGTTCGCCGGGACCGGACTCGAGCCCGACAGCGACCGGGACCTCGTCCTCGCAGGCGACGGCATGGTCATCGACTTCGGCGTCGTCAAGACCGACGCCACCGGCATGTTCAGCAAGGACCTCCAGATTCCCGCGCACGTCCCGACCGGAGCCTTCGAGCTCCGCGCCATCGGCGACGAGACACTGACGGCGTCGCTCCAGGTCTCCGCCGCCGCGGGCTCGGCGAGCACCTCGACGACCGCGGCCGAGACCGTGGTCGGCCGTTCGAGGTCCGGACTCGAGGAGGCGGCAATCCTCCTCCTCGTCGCCGTGCTGGCGGTCGCGGGCGGCCTCGTGGCGTGGAGGGCGGAGCGGCTCAGCCGGGCGGTGAAGGCCTCCCAGGCGATCCGGGAGACACCTAGATGAGTGGCGCGCGCGGCGGCGGTCCGGCCCATCGTGCTGGCGCGACCGCCGGCAGCGCTCGCTCGCTGCTGGTTCCGGGCGCCATCGCCTTCGTCCTCATCGCGACCGTCTACCTCCCGACCCACGCGAGCGCATCGGGTGCGCAGGCCCTTCTGGGCGCCGTTGCGGGCGTGTACGTCGTTGGCATGACGGTCATCCTGCCCCGGGTGGTCCGCGTCCTGATCCTCGGCGGCCGGCGCGCCGCCGCCGACGCGCCATTCGTGCGCCCGGGCGCCCTGGCGGTCGGGGCGTCGCCCGCCCGAAGGCTGGCCGCTGTGGTCGCCGGCGCGGTCGTGTCCGGCGGGCTCGCGCTCGTCGCCGTGGGGGCGACGAGCGGCACGACGCCCGGGAGCTACCAGCATGCCATCGGGACGCTCGCGGTCATCGCGAACCTCGGGCTACTGCTCGCCACGCTGGTCCCCCTGCCCGGGCTCGCGGGGTGGGAGGCCGTCGAGTCCTTCGCCGCTTTCCGGTGCCCTGAGGCCAGCCACCACGCGGCGCACACCGCGCACGCGGCCAAGGCTGCCGCCGTGGCGCTCACCATCCTGCTGGGGCTTGCCGCCATCCGCATCGGCGACCCGATGCTCTTCCCGCTCGGCCTCCTTGCGGCGGCCACCGTCTGGGCGCAGGCCGAGGCCGTTCGCCGCGTCGACATCGTTGAGCGGTTCTTCGCGAGCCACACGGCGTCCCAGCTCTCTCACCCGGTGCACGCGGTGAGACGAGCAGACGAGCAGATCGCTGAACTGACCGCGGAGGCGCAAGCGTCGCCGTCCCTGGTCATCGACGGCGCCGGCCTCTTCGTCGGCGCCATCGGCCCGCGGCAGATGCGAGCGGCGGCGACACGGCCCGCGGCCCGGTTCGGGGACGCGATGGTGCCGGCGAGGACGCTCCGCATCGCCCAGGCCGACGACGCCGCGGCCGACATCGCCGCCGACCTCGAGGCCGTCGGGATCGTCCTGGTCCGTGGTGAGCGGCGATACGGCGCGGTGGACGCGGACGACGTGGTCGTGCAGCTCAATGCGTGGGCGCACGCAGACGCGCTGGCGGCGCGCCATGCCCACCGGGCGGCCTGATGGCTGACTCCGCCTCGTCCCCTCGCCAGCCCCGACGATACGAGGCGACGGCATCTGCCGCGGCGCACGCGAACCGCGCCGCCGGGCAGGCCGCGGGCGTCGCGGAGATGGTCCGAGCCGGGAAGCCGCTCCCGGCCATCGTCCAGCAGCTGCTCGCCGCGCAGGGATCCCTCGATGCGCTCCTCCTGCGGCTGGTGCAGCAGGAGGTCGACCGGCAGGTGCTCGCCGAGAACATCCACCCGGACGTCCGGCAGCTGCTCGGGCCGGTCCTCCGTCGAGGTCGCGGCCCATCCAACCGTAAGAGCACGTCCCGCACGCCTTCTGCGCCGCCAACCCCCAAGACCCAGGAGTGAGAGCCATGCCCAAGAACACTGATCTGGCCGCCGCTCGAGCGCGACAACGTGCCGCGGATCGGCGCCGGCCGCCCGCAGAGCACCGGCGGCTGCGCACGGTGCTGTTCGCTGTGATCGCAACCGTGATCGGCGTCGCGGCCATCGGCCTCGTTGCCATGCGACTTCTGCCACCCACCCCCGCCGCGGCGGGCGCGTACCAGATCCGTGCCAGCATGGGCGGCTTCCAGCCGGCCGCGATGAGCGTGAAAGCCGGCTCCACGGTCAGCGTTGAACTGACCTCGACCGACACCTCGATGCACAGCGACGGCGGCGGCTGGCATGAGATGGCGATCGACGAGCTCGGGATCGACTGGAAGGTCGGGCCCGAGAGCAGCAAGGTCTT
>JAJYMP010000500.1 GCA_021786915.1 Chloroflexota bacterium | reverse complement strand
CGGTGGTCGCCGTATCATAGATCTCGGGCAGCCGCGGCAGCGTAGTCCCGCTCTTCAGGCGACTCGCAAAGACCGGGGTCATCCCGATCACGGATGACCGGATGACCCGGTTCTGGATCACGCTGGATCAGGGTGTGGAGTTCGTGATCCGCATGCTCGGCGAGATGCACGGTGGTGAACTGTTTGTCCCCAAGATCCCGAGTATGCGGGTCGTCGACCTGGCGACGGCGGTGGCGCCGGACTGTCGACTGGAGATTGTTGGCATCCGTCCCGGTGAAAAACTCCACGAGGAGATGATCGGCGTCGACGATGCTCGGCGTGTCCTTGACGCCGGCGACTTTTACCTCATGGCGCCCGACGCGGACTGGTGGGAGCCCGGATCATGGTTCGGGGTCGAAAAGGTGCCCGAGGATTTCCGATACACGAGTGATACAAATACCGAGTGGCTCACGGTGGATCAGTTGCGCGTGCTGGCCGCAGGCTGACATGCTCCCATACGGAAGACAGTCGATCGACGACGACGACATCGCCGCAGTTGTGGAGGCACTCCGCTCGGCATTTCTCACGACCGGCCCAATAGTCGCGGGTTTCGAGGCTGCACTGGCGGATGCTACCGGTGCGCCGTTCGTCGCAACGGTGAGCTCGGGGACCGCTGCGCTTCACGCCGCCTACCGGGCGGTCGGAATCGGGCCGGACGACGAGGTTGTGGTGCCGGCTCTCACGTTCGCCGCGACTGCAAACGCGGCACTCTACCTGGGCGCCCGGCCGGTCTTCGCGGACGTTGACCGCGAGACTGGCACGCTTGACCCGAAGGCGGCCGAGCGAGTCATTACGCGCCGAACCCGAGCGATCGTTGCCGTTGACTACGCGGGCCACCCGGCGGACTACGATGCGCTCCGCGACATTGCCTCGCGTCGTGGGCTGGCGCTTGTCGACGACGCGGCCCACTCACTCGGGGCGACTGATCGCGGGCGCAGGATCGGCGAACTTGCTGACGTCGCGACACTCTCCTTCCACCCGGTGAAGCACATCACGACAGGAGAAGGGGGCGCCGTGATCACGCGCGACCCGGACGTGCATCGCAAGGTCGTGGAATTCCGATCTCACGGGATGGTGCGTGAGGAAGGCAGGCTGCAACGTCACGAAGGTGCCTGGCACCACGAGATGCAGGACCTTGGGTTCAACTACCGATTGACGGACGTGCAGTGCGCGCTTGGCATCAGTCAACTTCGGAAGCTGCCCAGCTTCCTGGAGCGCCGCCGTGCGATCGCCGCCCAATACGACCGCGACCTCTCGGATCTCGGGGCATTCCGGATCCCTGGCCGTCGTGACGGTGTCGAACCGGCATGGCACCTCTACGTCCTCCGCGTCGACGGGGATCCCACGGACCGGGCCCGCCGCCGCAGAGTGGCGTTTGATGCGCTTCGGGAGCGGGGTCTGGGCGTCCAGGTGCACTATCTCCCGGTGTATCTCCATCCCTACTACCAGGACCTCGGATATGGATCCGGCCTGTGCCCAGTCGCCGAGGGCTTCTACTCACGGGCGATCTCGATCCCGATCTTCCCTGCGATGACTGACGCGGAGGTCGATTCTGTGGTCGAGGCCGTGCGTGAAGTCGCCGCAGAGATGAATTGAGCCATCTCGCGTGACAGAGCGAGTGGTGCACGTGATTGTCCAGGCACGCCTTGGGTCCACCCGATTGCCCGGCAAAGTCCTGCGACCGGTCCTGGGAAGGCCGCTGCTCGACTTCCAGCTGGAGCGCCTCGCCCGGATCACCCACCCACATGTCACGGCCGTCGCGACCACGGTCAATCCACGAGACGATCCGTTGGTCCGCTTTGCCATCGAACGAGGGATCCCTGTCGTTCGAGGCCCAGAGGAAGACGTCTTGGCGAGGTACGCGCTTGCGGCCGACGAGCTCGGCGCAACGGTCGTCGTGCGGGTGACGTCCGACTGTCCGCTGCTCGATCCGACGGTCGTAGACGCGGTCATCGAGCGCTTCATGGTCGGGGATGTCGACTATGCCTCGAACACCATCCGGCGGACGTATCCGCGCGGACTCGATGTCGAAGTCGTGAGCGCCGACGCTCTCGCGATCGCATCGCGAGAGGCGAGTCAAGGATGGGACCGAGAGCATGTCACCCCATTCGTGTATGGGCACCCGGAGCGATTCCGTCTCGCGCAAGTGACCACAGACTCGGATCGGAGCGACGAACGCTGGACGATCGATACGCTCGAGGACCTCGCGCTGGTCGAGCGGATCCTTGACGCTCTGTATCCCGTCGATCCCGGGTTCGGCTGGTTTGACGTCGTGGCTCTTCTCGATCGTCATCCGGATTGGCGGCGCCTCAATGCTCATGTGGCGCAGAAGGGCACGGCGTGATCCGACATACGAGTCCAGCGGGGTCTTCCAAGACCCCGCTGGCTAGCGGTGCGATGCGCCGTCGCACCCGAAGTATCGTGGTCCGGGCCGACGCGTCCGCGGCGATCGGGACCGGCCACGTCATGCGCACTCTGGCTCTGGCCACTGAGGTTACGCAGCGTGCGTTCGACGCGACCTTCGCGTGTGTGCCCGCAGACGGAGACATGACTGACGTGGTACGCGCTGCCGGATTCTTGGTTGAGCCGGTGCGTGGGACCCTTGAGCCCCTTCCAGTGCTCGCGGATCGCCTGCGGGTAGCGGTGGACTGGCTCGTCGTCGATCACTACGGTCTGGATCGAGCTTGGCTGCGTCAGGCGGCAGGCCCACGGCGACAGAGGCTCGTGATCGACGACCTGATCGATCGGCCGCTCGAAGGCGAAATCATCGTCAACCCGAGCCTGGGCGCGAGCGATGACCGCTACGCCGGCTTGGTCGCCGGGAAGCCGCTCGGCCTATACGGACCCCGGTATGCAATCCTTCGACCAGAGTTCCGATCGGCTAGGACAGGACTCGCGCGATCCTTTGGGCGGGTGCGCCGGGTCGTTGTGGCGATGGGTGGCGCCGACCCAATGGACGCGACGCTGCTTGCGGTCCGGGCCGTCCTTAGGGCGGTCCCAGGGGCGATCGTCGACGTCCTGCTGGGCGACGCTTACCCGCACCCCGAGCCTCGACTGGACCCTTCCCGCGTGACGATTCACCGCGGTCTTCGAGACATTGGTTGCGTGCTCGCGTCGGCGGATCTTGCCGTCGGCGCCGGCGGGACCTCTGCTCTCGAGCGCTGCTGTGTCGGGCTCCCGACTGTGCTCGTAACGATCGCCTCGAACCAGCTCGACACGGCCAGATCGCTGTCGGAAGCTGGTGTGGCCTTCTTGGCCGGACAATGTGACGCACTTCGGCTGGACGAGCTCGCCGGAATGATCCGGCGAGTCGCCGACGACCAGGCGTCTCGGCGGTCGGCATCCGAGCGCGCCATGGCATTGGTCGACGGACTGGGGGCTGGTAGGGTTGCTGCAGCGATGGATGGTGTCCGACTTCGCAGAGCCACTCGACGGGACGCCTACTGCCTCTGGCACTGGGCGAACGATCCATCTACGCGGGCCGCGTCGTTCCACTCGGATCGAATCTCGTGGGAAGACCACGTGGAGTGGCTGCAGGCTCGCCTTGGCGACCCGGCGACGGCTCTCCTCGTCGGCATCACTAGCCAGGGTGCGGTGGGGCAGGTCCGTTTCGACAAGCGCGACGGTGTCGATGAGATTTCGATCGGCGTTGCGCCGGAGCAGCGCGGTCTGGGCATCGGCAGACTCCTCCTCCGTGCAGCTCTTCGTTGGCACGCTCGAGTCCAGCCGCGGAGACCGGTGCGCGCCCGGGTAAAGTCGGAGAATGCCGCGTCGCGGCGGATGTTCGCCGGCGCCGGGTTTCGGATCGTCGCCGACGCGAGCGACATGCTTGAATATGAGCTCGGTCCCCGGCCAGATGAACGCACAACTGCCCAGCCTGAGGACTGACATGACGCTTGGCCGCAGCGTGTTCGTAATTGCCGAGGCTGGTAGCAACTGGCGGATGGGCACGCCGGATCGCGACCGACAGATGGCACGTGCACTGGTGCAAGTCGCGGTCGAGGCTGGTGCCGACGCCGTCAAGTTCCAGACCTACCGAGCGCGTGACACCTACGTGGTCGACGCTGGCGCCAGCGACTACCTCGCCGATCTGGGCATCCATCGGTCGATCAACGAGATCTTCATTGATCTCGAGATGCCATACGATCTGGTGGGAGAGATCGCCGCCCACTGTGAGCAGGTGGGCATCGAATTCATGTCGACGCCGTTCTCCGTCGCAGATGCAGAGGCAGTCGATCCGTACGTGCGACGACACAAGGTGGCCAGCTACGAGATCAACCACGTTCGCCTGCTGCAGTGGCTCGCCGCGACCGGCAAGCCACTTATCATCTCGACAGGGGCTGCCGCTGAGGACGACATCGAGTTCTGCCTGACAACCGTGCGGGAGGCGGGTGCACGCGACATCACGCTGCTCCAGTGCACCTCAAGCTACCCCGCTCCCCCTGACAGTCTCAACCTGACGGTAATCCCGCATCTCAGCCAACGGTTCGGGGTGCCAGCCGGCTTCTCAGATCACAGCCGCGATCCGATTGTGGGACCGGTCGCCGCTGTCGCTCTCGGCGCGACCGTCATCGAGAAACACTTCACCTTGGACAACCGGCTGCCCGGTCCGGACCATCCCTTTGCCGTTGAGCCGGAGGAGCTCGCCGCAATGGTTAGGTCGATCCGGGACGCTGAACAGGCACGCGGCGATGGTGTGAAGACCGTCGGATCTCACGAAGCGGAGCTGAGACGCTTCGCCGTTCGCACGATCCAGGCAACGCGAAACCTCGCGCCCGGCGATCCGCTGGTCGAGGGCGATAACATCGACGTCCTCCGACCCGGCAAGCGCTCCGTGGGCATGCACCCGCGCCACCTCGAAGCGCTGCGGGGACGTCACGCGGCGCGAAACATCGTGGCGGGAGAAGGAATCTGCCCAGACGATGTCCTCCCGCCGATCGCCGACGCCTGACCTGCGCTCGTGAAGGGCTGGGTCATCGCACATTCGGTGGATCTGGTCGCGCCGGGCGAACGAGCGTTCGTCGAGCAGCTGGGTGATCCGGAGCCGAATCGGCTCACGTATTCGTCGTTGGTGAATGCCCACGAGTGCGAGGCGATCGATCGTGGGGCATATCACGATGCCCGGTCGTGGTACGTCGACGGTGGTCGGGACATGACCGTCGTCGAGGGCGTCTCAGTTGGACGCGCCTTCGAGTACGGCGCAACCGAGACCCTCGTTCGCCACCGTCGGGCTGAGCTTGTCCTCCGAAAGCTCCTCGCGGATTCGGCGGACAAGACCGTGCGTCTGCGCGGCGTGGGCGACGAATGGTGGACCATGGCACGAGCCCTCGGGGCCGAGCCGATCGCGGAAGGCCTCGGAGTGGTCCCAGGTCCCACCAACGGTGCCCGCCCGGCGCCGCCATCACGGTTGCGCCGCCTCGCGGCGCAGATCGCCGGTGCGCGTCGACCGAAGAACCCGAGGCTCGTCCTCGTGGACTTGCCAGTGTGGGCCAGCCCGTATTCCCATGACCTCCTGCGCCGTGCACCAGCTCAATTGGTCGACCCTCGCCGTCACCTGTTGCTTCAAGCGATAGGCCAGCGGGCCGAGACCACCAGTATCTGGCTGGCGGATCGGGAAAGGTGCCGCCGGCTACCGGCGCCCTCCTACTCTGCGGTGACGTCGCCTGAACAGGAGTCCCTGCGGGCCGTCGAGGCACGCTATCAGTTGCTTCAGGCGTCGATGTCGTCGTGGGCCGAAGCAGGACGTCGGGCGGGCGGGGTCGGAGTGGTCGCCGTCGCCGGTCAGGATGTCCTGCCGCCTCAGCGAGCGTTCCTCCTCGGGCTGCGGGCGGCCGGAGGGAGTGTCGTCACCCTCGAACACGGCATCTCAGGTGGCTACGCGGAACAGGTGTGGTCCGTTGCCGACGTCCTCGCCGCGTGGGGAGATCCGCAGGCTGCCTACCATCGTGCGGCCGGGCCACATGGACTGCGTGTGGTCGCCGTGGGTTGGCCGCGGCTCGAGTCGGCTGCAGTGCTCGCGCCCCCCGTGGGCCGCGATGCTTGGGACATTGTGCATTTCAGTCAACCCTCGCAGGATCTGTCGGCCGGTAACTGGCCCGAGGGGCATCGCAAGGCTCTCCAGATCGTCGATGACTACGCCCGGCGATACCCACACCGGAAAGTGGCGATCAAGCTTCATCCCGGGAGCAAGAGCTACGGATTCTCGCCACCCCCGATCAATCACGCCCACGTCGTGACCGACGAATCCCTTGCGTTGATCCGCGCCTCGAAGGTCGTCGTCGTTGTCGGGAGCACCACGGGCCTCGAGGCGATGAGTCTCGGCCGCCCGGTCCTCCATGTCCCAAGGCGGGGTCACATCGGTCCCGCCGAGTTCGACTTCATTTCAGCATCAGGCGCCGCTCGGCGAGTGAACTCGGTGGAGGAACTGGCGGCCGCGACGGAACGCCTCCTGTCCGACGGATCGGCGTATCAAGATGCGATCGACCGCGGCCGTGCCTTTGCTGGCTCGTTCATCTACGGCCTCGGGCAACCTGGGTCCGCTACGCGGCGGCTTGCAGACCTTGTGGCAGAACTCCAGAACTCGTGAATGGGTACCGTGAGTGAATCGAGCGAGCCACAGCGCAGCGGCATCGCCGCGACGACCGACGCCGTCTGGTTGATCCTGCCGGGATACGTCAGCCAGATCCTGATGGTTGGGCTGGCCCTCCTGCTTCGCCGTGTGCTGGGGCCTGCTGGAATGGGATACGTCGCAGTGACCGGACTGGCCACGTCGTATGCCTCGTACCTGAGCCTTGGGGCGATGCAGGCGGCCGAACGCGAGATCCCAATCGCGATCGCGCATCGAGATGAGGCCGAAGCCCGAGCGCTGGAGTCGGCGGGCGTTGCTGTCGCTCTGGTTGTGTCTGCGGCCGTCTGCGGCGCACTGTTGGTGATCGGGGCGTCTCGTTCAGGATCCGACGCGCTGCTCGGAGCGGCATTGATCTGCGGCTCGACGGTCATGCTCCTCCAGCAGATCAGCAATTGGGCCACCGTCAGACTCCGCACCCGCCTGCGGTTCTCGGCCCTGGGCCGGTGGACAGCCGCAGCCGCGGTGAGTGGGTCGATCCTCACGGTCGTTGGGGCGTTGGTCGACGGGGCAGCCGGCGCGCTCGTCGGCGTGTTTGCCGGAGGAGCTCTTCAGGCCGCCGTGCTTTGGCGGGTTGCGGGGCTTGGCGGTCTCGAGGTGCCATCACGGGCGTCCATTCGACGTCTCGCCGCGCTATCCCCAGCCTTCTTCGCCTCCGGAGTATCCGCAACGCTGCTCCTGACCGTCGACCAGCTCGCGGTCGGGTTCATGCTCGGCACGGTGAGTCTCGGCCTCTACTCGGCTGCCTACCTCGGCAACGGATTCGCGTTGAGAGTCCCCACCCTGGTTGGCACCGTCATCTATCCGAGACTGCAGCGCGAGTTGGGCATCACATCCGACCCGGCTCGCGTTTTTGCCATGACAGCGCGTACAACGGGTGCCATCGCCGTCGGCATACCGCTACTCGTGGCGGCGTTCTTCGTCGGACTGCCCGCGCTCGTGTTCGTTGTGCTCCCCGAGTTCCGCGGCGCGATCTGGCCCATGCGTCTCTTGCTCGTTGGCGTGGCAGGGATCGCATTTGGCATGCCAGGTTCCCACTACCTGATCACTGTCAACCGACAATGGCAGCAAGTTGCGATCTCGCTCTCGGTCCTCGGGTTCATGGCGGGCGCGTACCTTGCAGCCGGGGCCAATGGCATGATGTCCCTCCAGGTCGCTGCGGGCGTGGATGTCGTTGCGTACTTCGCATATGGCATCGCAATGCAGGAGGCGGCGCGACGGGTCGCCAGTCAACCAGCAGGCCCGTTGCTCCGGCTTATGCCCATCTACTTGCTGCCGGCCATCGAGCTTCTTGCGGGAGCGGCCGTTGCCGATGCCCTAGTCCCGCGGCTCGATGCGATTGGCGTGGTTCTTCACGCAGGTCTGCAGGGCGGTCTCTTTGGCTTGACGTGGGCGAGCCTCGCCGGGCTCCGTCTTCGGGCTCATCAGGAGTCCCGCGAGGATCTGAGCATGGTGTTGGCACTCGTGAGACAGGCCGCAAGGAGGATCAGCTCGACGCTGGGCCGCCACTGGGAATGATCAGGCCCACCGCCACGCTGCGCGCCGCTCCGGAGAACCGGGCACGGGGAGCCGCACCTAGACTTGCGGCTTGCGAACCACGACGCTCACGAACGTAGCCAGGAGATCCTCGGTCGCGGCGGTCGGGTAGACCCGCTGGACTTCGGACACGATCTGGGGGGTGAGATCGGGCAGCAAGGTTCGATCGGACCAAGGCAGCAGAGCCACCAGTTCAAGGTCGGCCCGCGCCACTGCCGACCGCAGGTCTGCGAGTGTCATCCGATTCAGATTGTCCCGATAGAAGCGGAGCGCCTGCTCCGCTTCTATCGGTCGTATCTCCGCCACGTACCGCTCGAAATCGCCGGGCTCAAGCCGCGCGTGTCCCCATGGCATGTCGAGCGTGCACAGCGAGTGACCGCCGACGACGCTGAAGAATGGGTTGTATTCGTGGTAGGCGACACCGCCGGGCACGAGCAGACGAGCCATTGATTCGAACGCGGCTCGCGGAGACGCGACGTGCTCGAGAACCTCGAAGGAGACGATGGCGTCGAAGGTGCTCGGCGCGAGGCTTGACGAGGAGATGTCGTCCTCGACGAACTGCACCTTGTCCGATGCAACGCTAGCCACCACGCGCGCCCGCTCTCTGAGCGCCACGAGCCGGGCCTGCGAGCGTAGCAGATCGTTGTCACTCGGTCTCCGTCGTTGCTGGACAACGTAGTAGCGAGCAAAATCCGACGCGACCACGTGGATTCCATCGCGCCGTGCGAGTTGGAACGCGGCCGCACCGTCGTAGCACCCGATCTCCAGGATCCTGCCGGCCAACGACTTCCCCGTCACTGCGGCCACGACTTGATCTGCCTCTCGCACGGTGTCCGCAGCACTGGTAGCCCGCGACCGAAGGTCGCGGACGGACGGCTGCCGGTCAGCTTCGGCCGGATCGAGCATCGCCTGCCATCCCGGCTTCAGCCGGTCGCGGAGCGCATGATCGAGCGGGTGCCTGACGCCGTGGCGATCAACGAAGGAATGCCCCGTCGCCCGCTCATTCATCAACGGCGCGCGGCGAGTCAGCTCAGCTTCAACCACCCGGCGGACACGCTTGGGCCGGAGCTCGAGCTCGATAATGGTCTCGCCAATCCGTTTCAGCATGGAGCCCCCATCACGCGTCCGGTGTTTCAAATCGGAGCAGCATTGTGGTGCTGGCGGCAAGTCACGCTTTGTCCCCCGGCCCTCGACCTCGCGACCGACATTCGTGGAGCCAGCTCATCGGCGGCTGTGTTGCCCTGTTTCACGAGGCGCCACTGCCGTTTTGAACTCCATCAATCCGGCGCGCGCGAACCTCGAGCATTTTCGAGATCCCATCTGCAAGAGCCACTCGCGTCGACCATCCGAGGTTTCGGATCCTGTCGCTCGCAAGTCGCGAGCTCGTGACGTCACCTGGCCGTCGATCGCCATCCCTGACTCTCAATGGACGTCCCGTCTGAAGCGCAACGAGCGCGGCCAGCTCAAGGACGCTCGTCGTCACACCCGACGAAACGTTCCAGATCCCGATCTGGCCGTGGCTCCCGAGCAACAAGAGCGCCGACACGAGGTCGGACACGTGGAGGAAGTCACGACGCTGGGTGCCGTCCCCGTGGATGACTAGTGGTGATCCATCGCGCGCCGCAGACGCGAACGCCGCGATAACCGCACCTTCCCCGGTGGCGGGCTGGTCAGGCCCGTATACATTGGACGGTCGTGCGACCGAATAGGGCATCCCGGACCAGCGCACGTACTGCTCTGCCAACAATTTGTGGGCGCCGTAGTAGGACAGCGGCGCCGGCGGAGTCGACTCTGTCGCGGGGCTTGCCGTCTCGCCGTAGATCGCGCCGCCAGAGGACGTGAAGACCACACGGGACACACCCGCCGATCGCGCGGCCTCGAGGACACGTCGGGTCCCGATGACGTTCACCTCCAGGTCGCGTGTCGGATCCTGCATCGAGCGGGGCACGCTGACCTGTGCCGCGAGGTGGTACATGATCGAAGGATGCCATGCCGCCATCGCGCGACCCACATCATCCCGCGAAATGTCGAGCTCCTCCACTTCCGTTGCCGGGCTCAGGCCGTCGGGGATCGCGGTCGACAGGTCGTCGATGACCAGCACGTCGGCGTCCTGAGTCTGTAGCGCCCGGACGAGGTGGTGACCGATGAAGCCGGCGCCCCCGGTGACCACGACGCGAGATCCGCTCATCCGGTCACCAGCCCGTTCGCCCGAGGACGGCCGGGACCGTCCGCAGCACGATCCGGAGGTCACGCGCCAGCGACCAGCCGTCGATGTACACCAGGTCCAGCTCCGCCCGCTGGTCGAAATGGGCATCCATCCGGGTCCGGATCTGGGAGAGCCCGGTGATCCCTGGCCGCATGCTCAGACGCCGACGGTGCCAGACGTCGTACTGGGCCACCTCGCGCGGCGGCGCCGGACGGGGGCCGATGAGGCTCATCTCGCCCTTGAGCACGTTCCAGAGTTGCGGCAGCTCGTCGAGGCTCGAACGCCGAAGCATCGCGCCCACGCGAGTGACCCGGGGGTCCTGCCGCATCGTGAAGGCCGCCCCCTGCGTGTCGGAGATCAGCTCGTCCAGCCTAGCCTCCGCATCTGGGACCATCGTCCGGAACTTGTGCAGGGTGAACGTGCGCCCGTGGAGACCCACGCGAGCCTGGTGGAACAGGATCGGCCGTCCGTCGGCCATCAGAATCGCGGCCGCAACGACCAGGAGGATCGGGCTCGCGACGACGAGGCCCACGCCGGCGCCGACAACATCCATCCCGCGCTTCACCGCGAGGCTGAGCATTCGGGTGGGACCGTTCACATAGGAGCGGATGAGCAGGCCGTCCAGCTCCTCGGTCTGGAGGTCGAACGCCCGGACGGCGATGGGCGTTGGGATCCGGACGTGCTTGCCCTCGTCGGCGGCGAGGCGCAGCAATGGCTCCGTCCATTCGGCGCTGTCGGATCCCACGCAGATCGCCACCTCGTCAACGACGTCCTCATGGAAGATGCGGCCCAAGTCGGCGCCGTCGCCGAGGATCGGGCGCGTCACCGCGGGCGGCGGCGACTCGGGCTCGCGCAGGTGGCCGATGACCTGGATCCCCAGCTCCCGGTGGCGTTCCACGGCGTCCGCGAACGCCTGGGCATCCTCCCCAGTCCCGATGACCACCATGTAGGAGCGGTTGAGCCCGCGGGCCCTGAGCCGCTGGAATTCCAGTCGAATGAGCAGGCGGGCCGTGATGGTGGCCGCGGGCTGGACGACGAGGAGCAGCAGGAGGAAGAGGCGGCTGACGTCCACCTGCACGAGGTACAGGAAGCTGAGCATGGCGAATGCGAGCATGAAGGTGGCCACGACGATGTCGCCCACCTCGGCGCCGATCGTCCAGCGGACGCGGAACGAGTAGAGGCCCAGGAGCCAGAGGATGGCGACCCAGGCCATGGCGTAGATCACCACGCCCAGGCGCAGGTCCACCCCGAGCGCCGTCCAGAGGCTCGGCTCCGCCTCGCCGAACCGGACAGCCCGGACGAGGACGAACACCACGGCCGCAACGAAGAGGTCGAGCGTCAGCAGCGCCAGCTGGAGCGCGAACAGGTGGCGCCGGATCACGGGATCGCATCCTCCCCCGGGTTCAGCCTGGGCGCCGGCCGTGAAGCCGAATGGCCGGACCTCAACCCGAGTATAGCCGCGGTCGGGAAGCCGCCGGACGACCCCGGGGAGCCCGGTATTGTTGGGCCATGACGATCTCGACGCGGACGCAGGCGCTCGCCTGGCTCCCGGCGCTGGCCTGGGCCGGGCTGATCTTCGGTCTCTCCGCCCAGCCCAACCTGCGGTTCGCGGAGGACGCGGGCCTCGACTTCGTGGTCCGCAAGGCGGGGCACATGGGCGTGTTCGGGATCCTGGCGCTCCTCGCGTGGCGCGGCCTCGGGATGACGACGCCCTGGCGGCGGCCCCGGACGTGGCTGGTGGCGCTGGAGGCCACGGTCGCGTACGCGATCACCGACGAGCTGCACCAGGGGTTCGTGGCCGGGCGGCACGCGTCGCCGGTGGACGTCGGGATCGATGGTGCCGGGGCGGCCGTGGCGATCGCGGTCGTGCTGATCCTCCTGCGCGAGTCGCGGGACGGCGAGTGAGCGCCGGGAGTCCCTGCCAGCGGCGGCGCGTCCCGGCCTAGTAGCGGACGAACCGGGTGATGATCCGGTACTTGTTGGTCGCGCCCCAGCAGGTCTGCAGGGTCAGGGACGGGGTGGACGTGTTGGACCACGCCCACTGGTCACCGGTGAGGCCGCGGTAGATGTACGTCGCGGTCACCAGGCGCACCCACGCGAGG